>CAZJKO010000005.1:0-47413 GCA_964546995.1 uncultured Muribaculaceae bacterium
TTTTAGTTAGCAGTTCCCATAGTTCTCGCACTTTCTTTCAACTCCTTCTTTTTACGTTACTATTTTACCATATTCTTCCAATTGCCGACAATTGTTCTCTTTTATTTTTGCGAATTTCTTATATAAAAAAGCTTTATCTTTTCTCCTCTTTTAAAAGATAAAGCATTCTTCTTTACTTATTATCTATCGTTTCTTTTTCGAAAAACTTATCGATTCTAACCTGTAAAATAATCGATATTTTATATAGTGTCATAAGTGAAATATTATTTCGATCATTTTCTGACTCTATTCGTTTTAAATGGTTCACTGATATATCCAGTAATTCGGCTAAATCCATCAATCGCATGCCTTTTTCTTTTCGATATTTTTTAATGTTTCTACAAATGACAGCTTTGATATTTTCATTAAAATCAGCATACTGATTCAAATTATCACCCCTCAATACAAACATTATAGAAAAAATCAAAAAAGAAATAAGCAACCTTTTATGCCAAAAAATGGAAAACATGATATACTTATGTCATAGTGATACACTATAATTAACAAGGAGGTGTTCGATTATGAACAAAGAGACAACACTAACTACAGTTGTGCAAAATGCTTATGACAATTTAACGGGTATTGCAGAGGTGGGTGCTTTTGTAGTAGGAAGCTATTTAGATATTATTATTCCTAAAGATCACGAAAATCATAAAAGCGAAGAGATCGACGAAATAATCAATTTGCTTTTTTGGAAATTTTGTGATGAACTTCAAAGTAAAGCACTTAAAAGAAATATGGACCCCGTTACTTATCAATCATTTTGTTTTAATGAACCAAGACAAGAATTAATTGACGATTGTTTTCGAATTGTCAATTATGCTTTATCTGATGAAAATACCCATACAAGATCTACTACTTTTTATTCGTTATTAGATTCTTTAACGGTCAATTATGATCACGAAGACTTAGAACAGGTCCTCAATACGATATTTGATATATTATTGGATTATTATATTGCTGTTAAAAATTAAATCATTTCTTTTTTATTGTAATGTCGATATCGAATTCTTTGACGATTTTCTTTAAAATATCTATTCCATAATTTACAGTACCAGCTTCGTACTGTTCAATCGTTCTTTTCGATTTTCCTATTCGTGTTGCAAAATCTTTTTGAGTAAGATTGGTCCATTCACGAATAATTCTAATTGTTTCACCTTTTGTATAATCTTTTAAATTAAATTCCATCGTATCACCACACTAAAGTAATTTTATCAATAAAACTTTTTAAAACTCCTTTGATTCACTATCACATAGTGATACTTTGGTAAATTATACCAATTTTGACGAAGAAAATGGATCTTAAAAGCTATCTTTTTTCCATTTAAAAAGCAGTACTTGTAATAGTTTTACAATACTGCTTTTGTTTTAAATAAAATCTAGATGTTATTTTACTTCTAAATTTTCTTTTTATCTTTTTTGGATTAATCCTTCTGAAGTTAATCTGTATAAATGTTCTATTACTTCATCAATGTATTTTCGATCATGGGATACGCTGATAATCGTACCCTTGTATTCTTTTAATGCTTTCCGGATCACAGGATTTGATATAGGACTCATGTTTCTTGTCGGTTCGTCTAATAGTAACACATTGCATTTATCTAAAAGTAATTTTACTAAGAATAATTTTGCTTTGGTACCATTGCTTAAATCTTTTATCTTACTTACCATTTCCTTCCGCGTAAAATTCATGTTTCCAAGAAGGATTCTTGCTTTGGTTGTTTTTTCTTTTTCGCCACTTGGAGAAATGAAATCTAAAACATATTCATATGCATCTAATACCTCTTCATATGTTTGTGGCATGTACCCAACGATTAGATCTTCTCTTTTTTTTAAGTTACTATAAATTTCTTTGATTAACGTCGATTTTCCAACACCATTTTGTCCTACAATACAGATATGTGTATTTCCAATTATTTCTAATTTCACATTTTTGCATAATACTTTATGCCCTATTTTTAATGATGGGATATTTAAACTAATTATCTGTTTGTTTCGAGGTAGTTCAACGTTATCAAAATAAAAATTAATGCGTTCTTCAACATCCGGTATTTCCGTTAACTCTCTATCTTCTAATTTTTTTTCTTGTGCTTTTAGGGAATGCATTTTTTTCTTTAATGCTGCCGCTCCATGGGGATCTTTTCTGGAAATAATATTTTGTTGATATTCCACTTTTTGCATTATTCTTCTATATTTGGCAAACTGTTTATCGTATTCTCGTTTTTCGGATTTAGCAATTTGAGTTTGCTTATTTATTTTTCTCATTCGTTGATTTATATATTCATCATAATTCATTCTTAATAGGGTATGTCTACAATCCGTTTTTTTCCTCGTTTGTTCTAAATGAAGGATCATATTTGCTGTATTAGATAACAATGTTTCATCATGTGATACATATATCATAGGTATTTCTTCGCTGTTTATCAAATTTTCTAACCATTCTAATGTTTCGATATCTAAATCGTTCGTCGGTTCATCTAAAAATAATATATCGTATTCATCAATCCATAATTTCAATATACTTACCTTTACCTTTTCTCCACCAGACAACCATTTCATTTTTTGATTTAATATATCCTCTTTTAGATTCATCATTTCTAGATATTTGTAGAAGCTATTTATCTTGTTATAATAATCACTTTCATCGATAAACAAAAAATCATATACTTCTTTGTCTAACTCTTCTTTGGTTAATGACTGCTTTAAATAGCCAATTCTATTTCCTTTAAAATTCACTTTTCCTGTTATTAACGCATAATCACAAATACCTAACACAGATTTTAATAACGTCGACTTCCCATTTCCTTCTTCCCCAATAATTGCAAGCTTATCTCCTTTGGTTAATGTTAAATTCAAATTCTTGATCAAATATCTATCATCAATAGATATGCTTAAATCGTTTATTTCAAACATATTATGCCTCCTTTTCTCGGCATAATCTAAGTTTATGCCTAACTTATTTTGTTACAGTATTCATTTTATCACCTCACTTTTGCTACACTTATATACATTATAACATATTATTTTTTATCATTATTGCTATTCTTTACTTATTTAACGTGCAATTATGGAATTACAGTTTCATGTTCATCTATTTCTTTCTAACAATAGAAAAAACCAATTCAATCGAATTGATTCTATATTTAAAAGTTCGAATAGTTCGAACAGATTCGTCAATGGTGCGGGTAACAGGAGTTGAACCTGCACGTCAATGACACTAGATCCTAAGTCTAGCGCGTCTTCCAATTCCGCCATACCCGCAAATAATATGTTCATTAAGAACATTACATATATCATTCTACAACAAATTTGACTATTTTACAATAAATTTTATTCAATATCTTAAAAAAAAGAATAAGAAAAGGTCTCTTTCGAAACCTTATAGCATAAATGGTGGATCCTATAGGACTCGAACCTATGACCGTCCGGTTATGAGCCAGATGCTCTAACCAACTGAGCTAAGGATCCCTATGCCATTTCATAATAACATATTCTTCTTCTTTTATCAAGAAGAAAACACCATTTTCTACTATTTTTGTAACATATTTAAAAGATTTACTTTAAACATATCTTTTTCTGGATTTGTCTTAGAAATCATAACACCTTTGTATGTACTTAACTCAGCACGGTGACCTTCTTCTAAGATTCCTTCTGGTGTGATATTCGTTAAAAGAATGACGTTTTTTGCTTCATACACTGTATAATGTAAACGAATTTCTCCATGTACTTTAGCAAATAATTCATCGGTTGGTAATTTTAATTCATACGATTTAGTTTGATCTTTTTTCGATACAGACACTAACTCTCCTAAGAAATTACCATTTCTAAGTTCTGGATAATAATCGAACGTTAATTTTTTATACGCTAACATATTGTATTTTCTGACTGATCGTTCTTTTTTACGAAAATCATTTTCATCTAAATATTCAAATATAAAAGATTGTTTCATCATATTCAACCCCTACCCCTTTGACTATCTTGAACCCCTGATTTTCAAGATGTCTAGATTATAGCATAAAATAACTTTTTTGTCAACTTTTTTCTTTTTTTTTGCTTCAAAACAGAAAAGTAAGATCTTACGACCTTACTTTGTTTTGCTTATTTCTTCTAAAGTTTCTTCTGATGCCATTTCTTCTACCATTTGTTGAACAACGACTTCTTTTTGTTCTTCTGTTAATGCACTTTCTCTCGGAACATCGATGATATTACCATCTTGATCATAAATTGGTCCATCAAATTCTAGTGATCCATCATTCTTTACATATTCATCATCAACTTTAATGTGATCATCGACATCATTTATAGTTGGACGAGAGAAATCAGGAGATGGATTTACGCTGTTTGGTTTATCGTTCATCCAACTGTTTTCTTTATCCACTTGATCTTTTACTTTATCTACTTCTTTTTGATCTGCTTTTTCAATTTGATCTACTCGTTGTTGCCATTTTTCTTCTTCTCTACGATTTTGTTCTGCAAACTCTCCATCGATAGCATCAATTTGACTTTGGATATCGTTTTTCGTTGAAGAACTCAATCCATTTAACCATTGATTTTGTCCCTTAATGTTGGTACGATTTTGTTTTTGCATTTTAGTAGCTATTGCAGCTTTACGGTCGATCATTTCTTGCATAAAATTATCGCGAATTGTTTTTAAATTACTTTCACTGCGAACTTTTTCGACTTCCGTTTTAAACATTTCGTAAACTTCTTCGAAAGAAAGATCATCGTGAAGTGTAATGGCAATATCACTACCATTTACTGCTGATACACTTGCGTATGTATTATCACTATTCAAATTCGCCATTCGATATGCTGTCAATGTATCATTGATATCATCAAATCTTTCACTTGATAAGTTACAAATGTTGCTGTAATCGATTGTTTTATGTTCTTCATCTGTTAGTAATTTCATATTCATGTCGGCACAAATTACTTCTGATGCAGTAATCATTGGCACAACGGATGCATAGTAATCTTCCATTCTTCTAGAATGATATTCAAATCCAGGTTCGGTCGTTTCACTCTGAATTGCTTTCACATTCCAATTTTCCATGATACGATTGTACATCTTATCGCGTTCTGCTTTGAAACTTTCCGTATTGTAGCTTTGTACTAAAGTACGAAAATTGTTTAAATAATTAAGATAGAAATCTCTTCCTTCTTCGTTTAATAAAAGGTCGAAATCACCTGTTTCTTTAGCAGATAATAAGGTTTCTACTTCTTTTAATGTAGATTCCTTTAATGCATCTACTAAACTATTGTTTTTATTTAGATCTTCATATTTACCAAATATATCGATCAATTCTTTATCATTATAATCATTTGTTACTAAGATTTTACCAAGAATAACATCTGCGGTATCGTTAGAAGTCTTAGCGTACTTTAACATTCTTGTGAATACCTCTTTACGTGCAGAATCTTCAGGTAAACTTTTTAAATAATCATCTAATGAAGCAAAATGTTTTTCTTCGGCATAAGCTGTCGTAATTTTTGGAAGTTTTACGGTTTTATTATCCGCAGAACTTTTTTTGTTTAATTTTACTAACTGGGTGATTCCTAAAATACTTAAACCGACAACAGCAACGGCTCCAACACCTGCGATAATACGCTTTGAATTGTCTTTTACTTTGGCTAATTGTGCTTTTATTTTAGCTTTTCTTCGTTCATCTGCTTTCGATGAATAATCTAAGCTTTGTCTTCTGTATCGTGCACGCTCTGCACGAACCGTTTGAAACTCTTTTTTATTTAACACCGTAAAGTTGCCATTTTTGTGTAATTCTATCAATTCTTCGATATTCGTATCTGTCTTTTTCGCTATTTCCGTAAGTAGAGCATGCATGTACTGATCAAAATTATCATACTCTTCGTACTTTGGTAAATCAGCTCTATCTAAATCTATTGCTTTTCCATCTTCGAAATAACAGAAAGCTTCATTTGCTGTGCTGTGATTATCTGGATCGACAATAGTAAATAACTCTGTTAATTTATTTGTATCTTTACTCATACTTTCTCACCCCTTACTTTTGCTTTCTATTTCCAGTATAGTAGAAACCTTGGTTGATTAAGTTTTGATCGTATTCACTTGTACTCCATGTTGTATCTGTTTTTCCATCGGTTAATACTTTACGGAATTGTTCACTATAGTATTTGATATCCGCATAAGCTGGTTCTTCACGATATGCTACTTCTGCTTTGGTCCTCGTCGCATAAACATCGATCGTTCTTTCTCCTTTAGCCGCACAAGTTACCGTGTAACTTGGACTTGATGTTACATCGACCATACTTCCCGTATACGTGTATTTTTCATACTTGAATTGTGGTAATGTTTGACAAGTTTCGTCGCATCCATCCCATGATACGCCTTGGAATACATAGTAACTATTTACCGTATCTTCTGGTGGTGTTGTATAAAGACCCGTTCCTTGAGACACCCACTGTCCGCCAGTCGTTGCATAAACTGTGTTATCATGTTTTACATAAGCATATTCTTGACACCAATATTCTTGGTATGAACCGATCTTTTCTTGATATTTGTGTTCTTGTACATATGCTTTTTGATAAGTACCGATCTTTTCACGTTGCATTTTTACTTTTACTTGTCTCAAACAGGTATAATCATTTTCGTTACAAGTAATTTCGTTTATTCCATCGGCATCGACATAACGAATCCAATTACTCCAATCGCCCCATTTCGATAATGTCATACTCGTAGAACGTTTATATTCATATAAATATTCTACCACTGGATCAGGTGTCGGCGTTGGTGTAGGTGTTGGATTGTCTGGCACAGGGTTGCTTGGTCTTACTACAACAGCTTCATCTTTCTTTGCACAGATATCGCTATTACAGTAATTGTAACATCCCATATGAACAAGGACATAATCCTCTTCCTCGGAACAACTTAAGAATACTTTCATCAAATATTCATCTTCGAGTTTTTCGATTGTAACGTAAGATTTATCTACGTCACAAGCTTTTCCATTTTTATCGACAAATGGAACTAACAACTTTTTCGCAATCATGTCGCGAAGTGTCATCGTGTCTTTACCACCAATTTCTTGTGGTAAGCGCTCATTCGTATAATAACTTTGAGCTGCATCTTGCATTCTCTTTAAATTATCTGCAAAAATCTGGCTTGTTAAGGCAGATAATTCATTTGATGCTGGCAATTTTGGTGTAATTGCTTTAGGCAACAACCAAACTAGTAGTAATACAAATATGATGATAAGTAATAATTTAAGTAGAAAATCTCTCATTGGAAATCTTCTTGTTTCATTTTCTTCTGTATACATATACATTCCCCCTCTTGTTTATGGCTTGTATTATAACACTGCTTCTCTATTTTGTCAAATTATTTTTTAAAATGACGAGCGTCATGCCAGAATTAAAGTTATCTAATTTATATGTTTCTACTAGTTTATGATGTTTCAATACATCGTGTACTTCCTTTTTTAAAACGCCAGTTCCGATACCATGAATAATGGCTACTTCTTTATATCCTATTGTGAATTGATCTTCTAGAAACTCTTCGGTTGTGATACGTGCTATTTCTCGATCCATTCCATGAAGATCGATTTGTGGCATACTGTTACGATAGATCATACTTATTCTTGCTTTCTAAAACATCTTCTAAGTTCGGACAAGAGTATCTTCCTCCAATTGTCTGCGTCGATAAGGCCCCTGTTATATTGGCAAGTCTCGCTGTTTCTTCTAGGGATTTCTTTTGTAGTAAAAAGTAGAGAAAGGCCCCATGGAAAATGTCCCCTGCTCCCGTTGTATCGACAGCTTTTACTTTGATGCTAGGAATGATCTTGTAGGCGTCACTTTTTAGAAAACATCCATGTTCTTCTAGGGTGATCACGATTTCATTTTGAAAAGCACTTTTTAATTTTTCGTACACTTCGATCAAAGTATCTTGGTTTTCTATGTCGATTTTTGTGTTTGTAAACTCTTCCGCAAACTCTTTGGAACAAATGACATAATCGACTAAAGGACATAAAGCGAGCGTTAACGGTCTTACTCTTCCTGCGTCGATAACCTTGAGGGCTTGTTTGTTATGTTCTATTGCATAAAGCGATGCTTCTAACTCTTCCCCATCGACTAAGATTGCATCAAACGTTCCTTCTGGAAGATATGTGTACTTGATATTTTCTTTTTTCGAGGTTAAAATCGTCCTGGTTCCCGTTGCGGTGTTTGCAATAATAAAGCTTTCAGCCGTCTGTGTTTTTGCTTGTCGTTCTAAATACGTTGTATCTACCCCAACTAATTCCAATTCTTTTAGGATGCTTTCGCCATAAAGATCGTCACCTACTACCCCCGCAAACGATACATCCATTTTCCATTTAGCCAATAGATATGCGGCATTACTGGCAGGACCTCCACCACACTTGATGATTTCACCAATCCTCGTTTTGGTATTTTCTCTTGGAAAATTCAACACAGGAAGTGTGATATCGTACGATGCGTGTCCTATACATAATATTTTCATAACATCACCAACTATGACTATTATAGCAAAAAAAGAATTATCTTTAAAGACAATTCTCGTTTATTTCACTTCTTTTTCCTTTTCGCGTATAGCGGCTTGTACCACTGCTTTGTTTGGGAGGCAATTATATATAAATACAGCTTAGATAATGAATTATATTTTTCTACATCCAAATAAATTATAACATAAAAACCTAGTTATGAAAACTAGGCATTGAATGACTTAGAGCTTCTAAAGTTTTCTAAGCACCACTCATTAATATTATATTACAAATGCTTAAATTTATACATTAGGATAACCCATAATTCTTAAAATATTTTTAATATCTATAGAATTTAGCTTATTATCTAACTTTTTTATTTCTTTTTCTATTGCTTTTACTAAACTGTTATATTGCCTTTTATCTAAAATAATTTGCATTGCTCTAATCATCATGTATAGATTAGTAAGATTATCTTTTATTACATAATTAGTATCAATCTCTTTAAATTTTAAAGTATATTTATCTCTATAGCAAAATAAACGATCATTATGAGCACAAATATTTCTAACATTAGTAAGACACTTTAAAATTTGTTTTAATAATGCATCTGATATTTTAAATTTTTTTGCTATTATTTGCCTATCGCTTTGCTTTAACAATCCATAATAGCTACTAATAACTCCAAATGTTAATATTTTAGTTAAAACGAATGGTGGAACAAAGCCATAATTATCTTTATAATGAGTAATTGCAAGATGAATACCATAATTATGATTAATGTCTTCATTTATTTTATCAATCAATTTCTTTCTAACCACTAGGTTTACTTTATTATCTAGGTTATTAGCATTTAAATAAGCATCTATACCATAAATATTAGAAATATGATTTGACATTAATGATTTAATTAAAGATTCAACTTCTAAAGCATATTTTAACATTATTAATTTCAAGTTTTTATCAAATTCATATAAAGCATATATTTCTTCAAAAGAAACATTTGGAAGGTAATTATTATTAGAATCTTTAAAATTATATTTATAACTATTGATTATAGAATAATATGTATATTTTTCTAATTTTTTCAAAGCTGATTTCTTATTTTTAATAATTACATTTTTACATTCTAAGTATTTTAATAATTCTTCATTCGTTTTATATTGCTTCATATTACCTCCTGAAATAAAAATGACCTAGGGCTTCAAAAGTTTCCTAGGCACTACTCGATATAAACTATACTAGATATTAATGGCTTTGTCAATGATTTTTAAATGATTTCTCAATAATTCTTACTACTAATTGTACAAAGTATTTTATCTTTTAATTATATTATATTGTTCTTTTTTTTCTCTTTTATTTACTGCCATTTCAATATAATCATTAAAATTATTTATAAATTCGTCCCATGATATCAATGAGCAATAATGATCCTGATTTCTGTCATACACTCCATTTTGAGGATTATGTTTATAAATTTTCTTTATATTAAACATATTTTTTCTTACCAGATTATCAAAATCTTTTACAGTTACTGAACTTGAATTAGAAAAAGTATCTATTACTATAGGCTTGGCTTCTGGAGTATAAACAGCTATTAATCCATTACACCTATTATTCTCTCGATCATCTAATGAATATTTAATCTCGTCATACATCCAATCGTCATACACATAACTAAAACCATTATAACTCTTTTTATGATTAATTGCTTCAGGTGTTAACAATACAATTGTAACACTAGTATATCTCAGTTTATCATATAAATATCCTTTTATTGTATCTTCAGACATCATTGATCTATCTTCATTTTCAGAACAATTTATAACTGTTTCAGAATTAGAAAATAATTTACTTAAATAATCCTTATATTTATAACCGTCTTTATATCTAAAAGAAATAAAAATCCTTCTTGCCATAACTACCTCCTATATCAAATAAACTGCTATGCTTGTTATTATACATGTTATATAAAATAAAATCTCAGTTAATGAAAACATGCACTTAAAAAACGAAATTTTAATTGTATCCTTCATTTCAATTTTTATGTTGTTATAATTCATATCAAAAACTTCGTTATCTTTACAACGTTTTAATTTTTCATTATAAAACAATCTATATTTTCTCTCCAATTGTAAATAATACGTATCTAAACACCAAAGTACAAATAAAGGGACAACTGTAAACAAAATACATCTCTTATCACCTTGATTGCCAGCAAATGAAAAAATTGCTAGCATTACACCAATTCCCCAACCTTTAATCTGGAAAGAATTGTTTGCCATTCGATCAATTATGTTCTGTATCATTTGCAAATAAGCTGCTTTATTATTTTCCATATTGTACCTCCAATGTTAGTTTTATATTATATACGAAAAGAAAGTATTTTTCAATAATTCTAAAGAAAAAAATCACCTTTTTATTTTCATATAATATCCAAGGGCTTCGATAACGTACTTCTCAAGATACCGTTTATCTCTTTTTAATAATTCAGGTGGTAAAACTGCTTCTATTTTCTTTTTATTAAAAGTTATCTTATCATTTTGATTACCTTTCTTTTCATCTAATATTTTTTCTAGTGAATTAAAATCTAATTTATGTTTTTGACTTAGATTTCTAATTCTTATCGCTTGAGCTCTATTAGGTGTTAAATCTTCATATTCTATAGAAGCAAAAAGCAATTTTTGCTCATCTTTGTTTAAATAAGATAATTCTACTGCTGTTGTTATGCCTAAAGTTAAATAAGTTTTTTTATCATGAATTACAGTATCATCAACAATCTTTAATAATTCAGGTATTAAATAAGTAAGCCTTATATATCTTCTAACTTGTTCTCTAGATTCTCCACTAACTTTAGCTATCAATTCAACAGAAGTTAACTTCTGCACATCTTGTGTAGAAGTGTCTTTTTTTTACCTTGGTGTTTAATCGCATCTAATTTCATTTTATAGGCATAAGCTTTTTCTGAAGGCAAAATTTTACTTCTATATATATTGGAATCTACCATATAAATGATTGCTTCGTCATCATTTAATTCTTCTATATAGCAACCCGCCTCTTCTACTCCATTTAATTCAAGTGCTAGTTTTCTTCTATGACCTGATATCAGTTCAAACCTTCCGTTTTCTTTTCTTCTAACTACTAGTGGATTTAATAATCCATTTTCTCTAATACTTGATACAAGTTCATTTAATGATTCATCCTTATTAACTTTAAATGGATGATTTTTAAAGGAATCAATATTGCATAATTTTACTTTTACTATTTCTTTCATTATTTTACTCTCCTTTTATTTGAAAAGTTAATTTCCATTCAATATACTCTTCATAACTTATTTCTCGATCTTCTCTTTTTTGTTTCTTTTGTTGCCATTCCTTTATGAAATTACTAATTAAAGCATCTGCTTTATTTTGAAGTTGTTCTGATGTTGCTAATTCAACATTCATTTTAGGATACAATTCTTCCAACCACATAAATATATAAACTATATCTAAAGGATTTTTAAAATCATATTTTCCAATAGAACTAGGATTAACTTTTAAAATATTAGCGATTTCAATTAGTCTATCTTCTTTTGGGTTTCTTTCTCCTTTCTCGTATCTTGTCATATTTACTCTCTTACTTTCTCCAGATAATCCCAATTTTTCTGAAACTTCGTCTTGAGTAAGCCTTCTAAATTGTCTTACAAAGGCAATTCTTGATCCTTGTGTTAAATCTTTTAATTTTGGTTTTAGATAAAAATATCGCATTTTTTCACCTCCTTTTTTATATCGCATAATTCTTATCTTTTCACACAAAAAAGACCAAGATGTTTATATCTTAGTCTAATTTATATATAAATATCAATTGTGATAGGTTCTTTTAACCTTGCATTTTTACATTCAGGTATTTTATCTGAATATCTTAAAATATCATCTTTTGTAATGATTATGCGGGTTAAAAACAATTCATAATAACTTTCTATTTGTTTACCTTTTCGCGGATACTTGCTTGTGCAGCAGCAAGTGATGCGATTGGTACACGATATGGAGAACAAGATACATAAGTTAGTCCTACTTTATGGCAGAAATTGACTGTTTTGGGATCAGCACCATGTTCTCCGCAAATACCCATATGCATATTTGGCTTTACTTTTCTTCCTAACGTTACTGCCAGTGCTACTAATTTTCCTGTACCTTTTTGGTCCAATCTTTGAAATGGATCGCTTTCGAAGATGTGGTTATTATAGTAATCATTTAAGAACTTTCCAGCATCATCTCTTGAAAAACCATATGTTAGTTGTGTTAAATCGTTGGTTCCAAACGAGAAGAAATCGGCATATTCAGCAATTTCATCCGCTACGAGTGCTGCCCTTGGCACTTCGATCATCGTTCCAATATGATAATTGATTCTTCTTTCTTTTTCGGTCATAACCTTTTCTGCTTCTTCCCCGATAATCTTTTTAATAAAGAGCAGTTCTTCTTTATCTCCTATTAATGGGATCATCAGTTCTGGTACAATATCAATATGGTTTTCTTCGCTTACTTCGATAGCAGCTTCTAGTATAGCCCTCGTTTGCATTTTAGCAATTGATGGATACGTAATCGCTAAGCGACAACCACGATGCCCCATCATCGGATTAAATTCTTTTAGCGAATCAATTCGCGATACCAATGCTTCATAAGTCATGTTTAATGCTGTTGCTAAGTGACGAATTTCGTCCATCTGTTTTGGGAGAAATTCATGAAGTGGCGGATCTAAATAACGAATGGTTATCGTTTTGTCGCTCATGACTTGAAACATTCCTTTGAAATCCTCTTTTTGATAAGGTAACAGTTTGGCTAAGGCTCTATTTCGTTGTTCGTTCGTTTCCGCTGTGATCATCTCACGCATGGCAAAGAGGCGTTCTTTTTCAAAAAACATGTGTTCTGTTCGACATAAACCGATCCCTTCTGCCCCTAGTTCCAACGCTATTTTGGCATCTTTGGGACTATCGGCATTGGCTCTTACCCCTAAGGTGCGAGCTTCTTTGGCCCATTCCATAAACGTTTCGAAATCTCCACTTATACGGGCTTCTTTCGTTTCGATTTTTTCTCCATATATTAGACCTGTAGAGCCATCTAACGATAGATCATCTCCTTCATGGAACGTTTGTCCATCTTTGGTTGTCAAGGTTTTCTTTTGCTCATCGATTTCTAAATCGCTACAGCTACAGATACAACACGTTCCCATTCCTCTTGCGACGACAGCAGCATGGGAGGTCATTCCTCCACGAATCGTCAATATTCCATTGGCGACATTCATTCCTTCAATATCTTCTGGTGAAGTTTCAAGACGTATCAACAGCGTATCTTCTATTCCGTTTCGTTTAGCCTTTATAACGTCTTCCTTTGTAAAATAGATCTTTCCTGTGGCAGCACCAGGCGACGCCGCTAATCCTTTCGCAATGACTTTGCCATTTTTTAACGATTCCTGATCGAACATAGGATGTAAAAGGCTATCTAACTGTTTTGGTTCTACTCTAAGAAGTGCTTCCTCTTTTCCAATCATTCCTTCTTTCACTTGATCGACCGCAATTTTTACTGCTGCATTTCCGGTTCGTTTGCCATTTCTTGTTTGTAGGATAAATAGTTTCCCTTCTTCAATTGTGAATTCCATATCTTGCATGTCTTTGTAGTGATTTTCTAAAAGTTGGGCAATGTTTTCAAATTCTTTATATATGGTTGGCATCTTTTCCTTCAACGTTGTTATGGCTTCAGGGGTTCTAATGCCTGCGACGACATCTTCGCCTTGGGCATTGATCAAGTATTCTCCAAATAGGGCTTTTTCTCCTGTAATGGGATTTCTAGTAAAGGCTACCCCTGTACCTGAATGTTCTCCTTTGTTTCCATAGACCATTTCCTGGATATTTACAGCAGTTCCCCAATTAGATGGAATGTCGTTTAGTTTGCGATATGTTACAGCACGTTCATTGTTCCACGAACGAAATACGGCTTTGATTGCTTCTAATAGTTGTACTTTGGCATCTTGAGGAAAATTTTCTTTGGCAATTTCGAAATATGCTTGTTTGTAACGTTCCGTTACCTCTTTCATATCATTACTTGTCAATTCAATATCTAACGCTTTTCCTTTTTCTTTTTTGATCTCATCTAACAAACGTTCAAACGTCGATTTGGGAAAACCCATGACAACATCGGCATACATTCCGATGAGGCGGCGATACGAATCGTAGACAAATCTTGGGTCGTGCGTTGTTTCGATCAAGCCGTCTACGACTTCATCGTTCATCCCAAGATTTAGAATGGTATCCATCATTCCTGGCATCGAAGCTCTCGAACCACTTCGAACAGAGACTAAAAGAGGATTGTTTTTATCTCCCATCGTTTTCGCCGTTTCTTGTTCTAATCTTTCTAATTCTTTTAAAATTTCTAATTCTATGTCACGATTGATTACACCATGATCTTCATAATACTTTAAACATGCGTCCGTCGAGACGGTAAACCCCCTTGGGACAGGTAGACCGATGTTGGTCATTTCTGCCAGATTGGCCCCTTTTCCACCGAGCACTTCTCTCATCTCTTTGTTTCCTTCATGAAACGAGTATACGTATTTCATAACATCCTCCTATTTTCTATTACAACTATTTAGAGTATACCAAATTCCTTTTTAGGCTTCAATAAAACTAGTCTCTTTTGACAAAATCTGACATTTTAATTCTTGATAACAATTTGGACAAACGGATTCGTAAGTTACTTTCTCTTCGCCATCGATAGCCACTTGTTCTCCTTGGAATACAGGAACACCATTTACTTTACGAATGACGAAAGTCGCTTTTCTTCCGCATTTACAAATGGTCTTCATTTCTTCAATGGTATGAGCAATTTGTAAAAGACGAGTACTTCCTTCAAAGCCATTCGTTAAAAAGTCTACTCTTAAACCGTAACAGATGACGGGAATATTCAAATTCGTTACAATTTTCATCAACGCATCGACTTGGTCCTTTTTTAAAAATTGTGCTTCATCGACTAAAATACAGTGATAACTAGAAAATTTCTTTTTTACGAGTTGATAAACATCATCCCGATCGGTTATTTTGTAATCGACTGTTCTAGTTGACGAAAGAGCTCGCGAGACGATTTGGTCGTCTCCTTTGGTATCAATTGCAGGTTTTAATAAAGCAACTTTCATTCCTTGTTCTTCGTAATTGTATGCCGTTTGTAGTAATAATGTGCTCTTACCACAGTTCATCGCACCATACCGAAAATATAGTTTTGCCATCTCTTTCTTCCTCCTATCTTTTTTCATTATACTTCTTTTAAAAGTACGTGACAAGAAAAAGAGACAAACACTTCTATTTGTCTCTTAGTATTCCCTGATGCTCTTGGGTTACTTTTTCTATGATTCTATTAAATACTTCCATTACTTCTTCTTCTGTTAGTGTTCTAGTAGGATCCATGAAACTTAAATTAAAGGCAATCGATTTTTGATCGCTTTCGATATTGGGCCCTTCGTAGACATCAAAGACTTTGATTTCGTCAAGAAGGCGTCCACCTGCTTTTTTCATTGTCTGCATCATGCTTTCCGCCGAAATTTCTTTCGATACGATAAAAGCCATATCTTTCTTGATGCCAGGATATTTTGGCGCTTCTTTAAACTTTAATGGTTTGATTTCTTTCATTAGGCTGTTTAGGGAAAGTTCAAAAACAAAGACTTCTTCTTTGCATAACGATGGATGAATACGCCCAATGACGCCAATTGGTTGTCGATCCAACAGGATGCTAGCACTTATACCAGGATGTAGATCCGGTATTAATTTTTTTTCGAATGTATAACGGTTCTTTAGACCCATCGCATCAAGAAGATTTTGAACGATACCCTTGAGTAGATAGAAATCTACTTTTGTAGGATGTGCCCAACCATTTGTTACATATGTTCCAGATAAAAGTCCTGCAACTAAACTTTCCTCTTGGTAATTTTTGTCGTACGTTTTACTAATTTCATAAATGCAAATATCTTCTACTTTACGAGCTTTATTGTATTTATATACTTGATAAAGAGATGGTAGGATACTTGTTCTAACGATACTTTTATCACTACTCATAGGGTTAGGTAAAACAACTTGTTCTTTGTTGCAATAAGCAAACTGTTCTTTCATGGTTGGAGAGATCAACGTATACGTTTTCACTTCATTTAGACCGAGCGAACGAAGGCGTTTTGATACCATTTTGCGGTATTTTACGTCTCCTACGTACTTTCCTCTTCGAATTGGAACAACAGGAAGAGTCGATACTAAATTATGATAACCGTAGAGTCTTCCGATTTCTTCTGAAATATCGTTGATGTATGGATCGATATCTAATCTTCGTTTCGGAATGGTTACTTTAAACTTTCCATTGGTCGCTGTATATGGAAAATCGAGGCGGTCTAGTTCTACTCTCATCTCTTCTTCCTTGATTTCGATTCCTAACATTCGATTGACATCACTCGGAGCGAATTCGACTATTTTTTCTTTATGATCTAAATGATCGTAACAAATTTTTTCAGACAAGACTTTTGCATTCGCATACTTTTCTAACAAATGGCATGCTCTATCTAATGCTTTTTCGGTATATTCCTCATTTAGACCTTTGCCATAACGAATGCTTGCTTCGCTTTTTAGATTTAATCTCGCTGCTGTATAACGAGTTTGAATAGGATCAAAGATCGCACTTTCGATGAGAATCGTTTTGGTCGATTCACTAATTTCAGTATTCAATCCGCCCATCACTCCAGCGATGGCCACTGGTACTTTTCCATCCGTAATTAAGATATCACTTTCTTTTAAAAGCCGTTCTTTTCCATCTAAGGTCGTGATCGTTTCGTTTTCGTGGGCATTTCTTACGACGATTTTGTTTCCCAATTTCTCTTTATCAAAAAAGTGTAGTGGTTGACCGTACTCTAACATAACGTAGTTTGAAATATCGACGACATTATTAATCGATCTCATTCCAACCGATGCAAGACGACGTTTTATAAACTCAGGAGACTCTTTAATCTCAACATCTGTTACCATTTTTGCTAAGTAGTAAGGACATTTTTCGGTTTCTACTTCTAACGTAATGTGATCCTTTATCGAATCATTTATTGTTTGATACGTCGCGTGAGGAAGTGTTACTTTGCGATTTAAAATAGCGGCAATTTCATAGGCAAAGCCAATATGATAATAACAGTCGTTATTGCGATGTTTGTGAATATCTAGTTCATATTTGGTATCATTTAGCCCTAAATATTCCATGGGGTCCATTCCAATTGGCGCAGATGGATCGAGTTCGTGAATGCCTTTTTTATAGGTTTCTTCTGTCTTTTCTTCTAATCCCAGTTCATAGAGAGCACAAATCATTCCATTCGATTCCACACCACGGATTTTGCTTGCTTTAATTTCAACGTTTCCAGGCAAAATAGCACCCGGCAAAGAAACAATTACTTTTAGTCCTTTTCTTA
This sequence comes from uncultured Muribaculaceae bacterium, assembly GCA_964546995.1. GTDB lineage: Bacteria > Bacillota_I > Bacilli_A > RF39 > UBA660 > CAZJKO01. The sequence continues at coordinate 17,967 of CAZJKO010000005.1, forward strand.
CGTTAGGAGCACCACAGACAATTTGTTGTAATTCGCCTTTTCCAATGTTTACTTTACATACATGTAAGTGATCACTATCAGGATGATCCATGCATTCGATCACTTCACCAATTATTAAATGATCTATATGATTCGTTATTACTTTTTCAATATTGATTCCTGCTTGTGTAATCTTGACAGCTAGTTCTTCTAAATCTTGATCTGTAATATCGATATAATCCTTGACCCATTCTAAATTAATCATAAGTCTTTCTCCTTTCTATCAAAGGTTTTGCTTTCTCTTAAATCTGTGTTATAGAAAACGCGACAATCGTCGATATCGTATTTTAGCATTGCTAGACGTTCTGCACCAAAACCAAAGGCAAAGCCACTCCAAATTTTAGGATCGTATCCTGCCATCGTTAAGACGTTCGGGTGAACCATTCCTGCACCTGATACTGTAATCCATCCTGTCTTTTTGCAGATAGGGCAACCCTTTCCTTTACAGTTAAAGCAACTGATATCGACTTCGACTGATGGTTCCGTAAATTGGTAATAGCTCGGACGGAAACGTGTTTTAACGTCTTCCCCAAATAACTGTTTCATGGCAACATCGATCGTTCCTTTTAGGTCAGATAAACGGATGTTTTTATCGACTAGCAATCCTTCTATTTGCATGAACTGATGAGAATGTGTCGCATCGTCATCATCTCTTCGATACGTTTTTCCAGGACAGATCATACGTATGGGAATTTCTCCTTTTCCCTCTAACATCGTACGTACTTGAACAGGTGAAGTTTGACTGCGAAGCAAGATTTCTTCCCCTTCAATATAAAATGTGTCTTGGGCATCTCTTGCTGGATGACCTTTCGGAATGTTTAGCATTTCAAAGTTATATTTATCCTCTTCAATCTCAGGACCATCTAAGACATCATACCCCATCGATAAAAACACTTCTTCTACTTCTTCGATTAGTTTTTCTAAAATGTTGGGAGCTCCAATTGGTATCTTTGTCGCAGGAAGAGTAATATCGATCGCTTCTTGTTCTAAACGGTGATTCAATTCTTCCTCTTCAAAAGCTGTTTTCCTCTCTTCGTAGAACTCATTAAATAAATTCTTTAGATCATTTACCATTTTTCCAAAGGATGCTCTTTCTTCGTTAGATAGATCTTTCATCGATGAAGATAGTTCACTAATCGATCCTTTCTTCCCTAAATACTTTACTTTTAAATCGTTCAATTCTTTTAAATTGGTGACTGTTTGCTTATCCCTTTCTAATTCTTCCTTGATTTTCATTCCATTTTCATTTTCCATACTTATTCCTCCTTCCAAACAAAAACGGTAATGTTCCATAAGGACGCATTACCGTGTTACCACCTTAATTTATAGTAAAATACTATACACTCAAATCTCTTAACGCGAGATACGCCTAAGTTTCCTTAGGGACTTATAGGGTGAATTCATAAACGGGTGTAAGCATCTTTCGCACCAACCAAGACTTCTCTTTCTTTCCTCGTCTATTACTATGTCCTAATCTTCGTCACTTAAACAACAGATTCATTATAACAATAGTTTTTTATTTATGCAAGAATTAATTTTATTTGTCGATGACAATGACTGGGCGAACACCGATAGAATCATGTGGCCCCAAAGCGCAAAGATCAAGAGTATACTGTAATGTACCCAAATGAGGATGATTACCTATCCAAAATACAAGTTCACTACTTTCAGAGACAGCTGTCATCGTCCAATATCCATAATTTGCCCCTTCAATCTTCGAAGATTCTGTGCTTATATCATCATCAAGAGGAATATCTTCGTCATCAATCCATAAACTCATACCCTGTAAATAATTAAACATCCACACTGGACAACTTTTTTCTACGGAACTGCATCCTAAATCAGCCGCTTCTTTCGCAGTAATCATTCGAGCTTTCGCTGTTCTTTCTGACCAACTATAAATATTCGTTGCGCAATTTAATGTACCCCAATCACATCCGGTAAAAGCATTATCTGCAAATGGAGTAACACCCATCGTATAGGTTTGATCTTTTACATTGAGCCAAGATGAAGTTGCTTCTTCTAAAGCAGCAATGGCTGTTGTCGGACCTTTACTAGTATCTTCCCTTGTACAAGGAATATTATGCCACCCCACTGTATCAACCACATTTTCCCTTTGTTGCATCGTCAGTGTACCATCGTTATTATCATACATAACATAAAAATACTTTTCTTCTGTATCATTAACTTTATACTTTACTATTGTTCCAGGTTCATAAGTCGCAGGCCTTTCGGTTAATTCCACACAGGTACTTTCTTCTCCTGTAATACACTTTGATCCGTTTTCTTCACTATAGCGATATACATTTAGGATGTTTTCGTTTGATGTTGATCCTGTGCTTTGAGTTGCTACTACTCTAATCTTTGTTTTGACCACTTGTCCCATCGCTTCGTTTCCTGTATTTTCATCGATCCATAGTCTTAAGTCATAAGTAATTGTCGCATTTCCATCGATGGTTCCACTATCTAAAATGCGATTGGGATTTTCTCCTAGTGTATTTAACAGTGCCGTTGTCTTGGTACCATCTTTTACTAGTTGATACTTTACTTTGGAATCAGCCATTCTCGTTTCATCTGTTTCTAAATCGATATCATCCAAGTAGATTGTATATTCACTTGCTATATCACTATGGTTTTCTAGGGTAAAATGATAGGGATCTAATGTTTCCCCTACTTCATCTAACATCGGAACAGCTTTTTCTTGAGATATCCCCATACTATTTTCATCATTTAATATGAGTGATAAAGTTCCTGCTTTTAACACATTTACTTTCGTTCCATTTAATTGAAGTGTGAACCATGCGTAGGTTCCTCCAATTACTAAATCAAGTATCAGTAATACACTCATTCCAATCATAAACAGTTTCTTTTTCTTATTCTCTTCCATCTTCTACTCTCCTATCTTTACTAAGATTTTATCATTTTTTTTGGAAATGAACAATATTATTCCTTGGCGGTTTACACGTTTTAATCAAATATTTCTTTTATATTCGTAAAGTGCACCAGTAAATGAAACATACAATTAAATTGGAAAGAAAGTTTACGGTATTGTTGGTAAAGTATTTATATCCTGAATATTTTAAATTGTGTTGTTCTTTGTCTTCTTTTATTTTTTTCTTTTGGGGATCATAATACTTAATTTGATATAGATCTCCGAATATGCTATCAATAATGGAAGATAGGAATCCCAATACGATAATGATTAGAAATGAAAATAGATTTCTATCTACGATTAAATGGAAACTAGCAATGGTTAAAGCTCCTAGTAATGCTCCTAGAAAGCCTAGTTTGGTTACTCCTCCTGATAAACCTTTTTCTAATGGTTTTCGGGTAATGATCGATTTGACAGGTTCATGGCCCATCATTCCTATTTCACCACTCCATGTATCAGAGGTACTCGCTGCAATCGTAATAAAGAATAATCTATAATATACTTGCTGTTTGGTTAATCCATAACCTATGGCAAAAATCCAAGCTAATAGACCATTGGCAAGAACTTGTTTTGCTCCTCTTCGTTCGTGTTTTTTTGGCTCCTTCGTCTGCTTTGTTCTTATCTTTTCTAAAATGGTCGAGGAAAAAAGAAACGTACAAAGGGCAAGAAACGGGATTATTCCTAACCATTTTGCTACTGTAAACCCTAATGTTATCGCTACAATAACACCTGGTAGAGTCAATTTATGTGTATGATAACAGTAATCACCTAATAAGATTAAAACGCTTCCTAGCAATAGGTCGTTTACGTTTAAAGGAATATAGTTAAATATTAACAAGATCCATAGTGTGGAAAGCGGTACTGTAAGATTGTCTAATCCTTTTATAGAGAAGCGTTCGATTATCATTGCAAGACATGAGGTAATGAGACTTATCTTTATATAGGTTTCAGGAAAAACTCCTTTTAATAGGATCATAAATACGATACTACTCGTCATAAAAAAAGCGAGGCTTCCTTCTAATGTTTTAGTCTCTTTTCCTACTTTGATTTGATGTTTTCCGTAGTAAGTGCCAACCAATCCTGCAACGGCATCACTTAATCCCATCGCGAGAACACTACAAGATGCAAAGGGAAAGAAGCTTTTTTGTTCAAATGAGAGATATACTAATATTAGTAATGAAAGTGCATACCAAACGATTCCTAAGTCTTGCTCTTCTCTTTTAAAACTTTCAAACCATTTCCTATGGGAAGATAAAATATTTACGATGACAAACAAAAGTGGTAGGAAAATCGCTATGATGGTCGTTTTAAAGAAACAGTGTGCTAGAAAAAAGCATAATGATAATAAAACGTGAACGAGTTTTCTATTTGTTTCGTCTTTCATTTTCTTCTTTTTGCTTAAGATATTACTTCCTTTTATGACGATCCCTATATATATCGTAATGATGATCAATCCTACTACATTATTCATGTTTTCACCTACATCTTTTTATAGTCTACCATATCTTTTCTAAAGGAAAAAAGAGATTTTACGAATCTCTTATACTGTTAACAGTTCTTCTTCTTTTTCTTTTTCTAATTTTTCAATGTTTTTATTGTATTCATTTACTAAATCTTGTACTTCGTTTTGTTTTGCCTTTTCGATATCTTCTGCTAACTCTTCCTTTTCGATTTCATCCATGGCATCTCTTCTAATGTTTCGAATGGCAACTTTGGCTTCTTCGCTCATCGCTTTTACTTGTTTGATGAGTTCTTTTCGTCTTTCTTCGGTCAACATAGGAATGATGATACGAATTGTTTCCCCATCGTTATTTGGTGTGTATCCTAAATTACTTGCAAGAATCGCTTTTTCGATCGCAGAAAGACAACTTTTATCAAACGGTTTGATGACTAATTGTCTTGCTTCTGGTACAGAGATTGTTCCTAGCTGTTTTAATGGTGTATCTACGCCATAGTACTCTACCATGACTCCATCTAAACTACTGGGATTGGCGCGTCCTGCTCTTACTGTGGTAAAACGTTTTTCTAAGGCTTCAATGGCTTTTGTCATTTTATCTTTTGTGTTTACAATTACTTGATCATTCATTTTTTTCTCTCCTCTTATAACAATATATTACTATATTTTTTCTGAAAGTAAAAGGCTATTTTTATTTTTTTACGAGTTGTTTTATGTCATCTATTTGATATGTTGCCGAGAGATTTGCTTCTGTTTCCTTCGTTAAGAAGCACGTGTCGATACCTAATGTATTGGCACTTTCTATTTCTTCTTTATTCTTTGCTCCTACTACTAAAACATTATTTAATGACGTAAGACGATATTTTGAAATCATATATTGGAAGAACGCACGATTTTTAGTGTCTAAATTTACTTCTTCTTTATAAATTACATCATGTAAGTAGGCAGATACTTTTAAGGCGTCTACTTTTTCCATGATACGATTTACGGATTCTGTTGAAGTTATGATGATCTTTTTTTTATTTAGTGCTAAAGCGACAATCGTTTCCTTTACATCTCGATATTCTAATAAACGATCATCTAAGCCTAGCCAAATCATTTGATATGGAACAAAGGGTAAGATGTTTCTTCGTTCTTCCTCCGCCATAGAGGTAATCATCTTTTTCATTTCGCGCCAGTAGTGAACTTCGCTATTTTGTAAGACTTTTACTTCATTTACTAATGTTTCTATAGTTTCTTTTTTCTGTTGTAGTTCCCTTTCTACTTCCGTTAATAAAGAAGTATAGTTTTTGAATCTTTTTTCCATATTATCACCTAAATTTATTATAATATAAAACGTACTTGATTAGAAAGAAAGATTTGCTTCTTGACAGACAAATATCTTTTTATTATTTTATTCTTTTCTAAAATGAAAAAGAATGGAAGTTCCATTCTTTAACAACTAGTACAGCCATCCGAATATACTTTTACTATTAGTTTGATATATTCTTCTTTTAGTTTTTCTTTGCGTTCTTCTGTTAAATATTCTTCTACTTCGCCGCTCATCGTCGACATATCGTTATTGTGTCCTACTATTTTTCCATCTAATACGAAATAAGTATCAGGAACAAACAATCTTTTTTCACCTTCTGCAGTTTCGAATAAGTATTCGTTTGTTAATTCTACTATTTTTTGATATTCTTCTGTGTTGTTTTCTCTTATTTCTTTGGGATTGAAATAGTAAACTTCTTTGATATTTTTATCCATTAACGCTTCCGTTAAGATTTTGACTGATGCTTGGCACCATGGACATTCAGGAAAACCAAAGTAGATGATTCCTGTTCCTTCTTCTAGAAACTTTATCGCTTCTTCTACTGTCACATATTTAAACGGGTTATCCTTTGATACACTGTATTCTTTGGCAAACTTATCCGCATCTGTTAAGGTGTCAACTGGCTTTACGGTACATCCTGTCAAGGGAAGGAGAAGACATAAGATAAGAACGATACGACCTATTTTTTTCATTTTATTATCCATTGATTTGATTCATTACTTCGCTAGCAAAATCTTCTTGTTTTTTCTCAATTCCTTCTCCAACTTCAAAACGAATCATTGTACTAATTGTTCCGCCATTATTTTTTACGTATGTTTCGACATTCATATCACCATTTTTTACAAATGGTTGTTCTAACAAGCAAATTTCTTTATAGAATTTGTTTAAGCGCCCTTCGACCATCTTTTCGGCAATCGCTTCTGGTTTTCCTTCTTGTTTTACTTGTTCTTTGATGATGTTTGCTTCTCTTTCTAACAGTTCACTTGGAACTTCTTCTCTTTTAATGCAAGTAGGATTCATGGCTGCAACATGCATAGCAACATCTTTCGCTACTTCTTCGTTTGTATTTTCTAATACGACTAAAGCAGCAATTCTTCCACCCATGTGTAGGTAACTACCAAATACTTGATTTTCGTTTTTGGTTACACTCATGAACCGACGGAAACTAATCTTTTCTCCAATTTTCGCTGTTATTTCAATTAGTTTATCTTGTAAAGTTTCTCCATCTACTTTAATTTGTAACGCTTCTTCTACTTCTTTTACATCATTTTCTAGAAGGAGATTTGCCACTAAGTCGACAAAGTTTTTGAATTCTTCGTTTTTGGCAACAAAATCTGTTTCTGAATTGATTTCTAAAATAACCGCTTTGTGATCGTTGCTGACAATTTCACAAAGTCCATCCGCCGCAATGCGCGATTCTTTTTTGGCCGCTTTGCTAATTCCTTTTTCTCTCAACCAATCGATCGCTTGGTCCATATTTCCACTACATGCTTCTAATGCTTTCTTGCAATCGAGCATTCCAGCACCTGTCTTTTCTCTTAAGTCTTTTACATCTTTTGCACTAAACATATTCTTTTTCCTTTCTTTTACAAACAAAGGTGGAATATTTCCACCTCCTGTTTTATCTTAACGCTTCTATTAATTCTTCTTTTTTCATTTTAGAATAGCCTTTGATTCCCTTTTCTTTGGCCATTTCTTTTAATTCTTGTAATGAAGGAGCCTTTTCCTCTTTTTTTGGTTCTTCTTTCACTTCTTCTTTTGCAGGTTCCTTTTGTTCTTCTTTGCTGTTTTCTTCTTTTTCAACTCTGATTTCTTTTCCGTCTTCCCGTTTTCCTTTTTTCTCACTCTTTGTTTTATCTTCTTCTGTCAAGAAATCTAATACTTCATTTCCGTTTACTTCGGCAATGGCATTCGTTAAAACACCAATGATTAGTTTTACCGAACGAACGGCATCATCATTTCCGGGAATCACATAGTCGACCATATCCGGATCGCAGTTCGTATCGACAATTCCAAATACGGGAATTCCTAAAATACGTGCTTCTTTAATCGCAATTTCTTCTTTTCGTGGATCGACAATGATTAGTGCTTCTGGTACTTTCTTCATATCACGGATACCACGTAAGTTTTTGTTTAATTTATCGTATTCTTTACGAATACCAATTACTTCTTTTTTTGGTAATAGTTCGAATGTTCCATTCTTTTCCATTTCTTCGATTTCAATCATACGTTTTACACGTGATTTAATCGTTTTGAAGTTGGTTAATGTTCCACCTAACCATCTTTCGTTTACGAAATACATATTGGTGCGCGTTGCTGATTCTTCACTTGCTTCTTGAGCTTGTTTTTTGGTACCTACAAATAAGAATTTACCACCATTTTCAGCGATTTCCTTGATTTTTGCATATGCCTCTTCAATTTTCTTCGCTGTTTTTTGTAAATCGATAATATAAATATCATCTCTCGTCGTATAGATGTACTCCTTCATCTTTGGATTCCATCTTCTTTTTTGGTGTCCAAAATGAACACCTGCTTCTAATAAATAATTCATTGACACAACTGCCATAATTTTTTTCTCCTTTTCGTTTTTCTTCTATTAATTTCTAAAAAATATCACTTATTTTCTAAGCACTCGACATTTCAATCCATTAATATGTCTATTTTATTTTAAAGCAGCAAGTAAGTCTGCTTTTTTCATGGTTCCTGTTCCTTCGATGCCTTTTTCTTTTGCAAGACTACGAAGTTCTGCAACAGTCATTTTACTAAGATCTTGTTCTTCTTTTTGGGTTTCCTTTTTTGGTTCTTTTTTCACTTCTTTTTTTGGTTCTTTGACTTCTTGTTTCGTGATTTTTCCAGCTTTCCCATCGCGAGCTACTTTGACAAGTTCTTTAAAGCTTGCAGGATCGTTGATTGCAATTTCACTCAACATTTTACGATTTACTTCTACTCCTGCTTTGTTTAAACCTTCGATAAATCTTGAATAACTGATTTCATTTTCACGGCACGCTGCATTAATACGTGTAATCCATAACTTTCTGAAATCTCTTTTCTTTTGTTTTCTATCACGGAATGCATATTGTCCAGAATGCATTAATTGTTCTTTTGCTGTTTTATATAGACGGTGTTTGCTTCCGAAATATCCTTTTGCTTCCTTTAATACTTTTTTATGACGAGCTTTCGTCGTCACTCCATTTTTTACTCTTGCCATTTTCTTTTCCTCCTTCTTCTGTTAGATTAAATGATATGTTTTAAACGGTTCATGTCGGCACTACTTAAGTTTGAACCTTTTCTATTCTTTCTATTGTATTTTGCTGGCTTGCTACCAGTATTATGGCGACTACCAGGGCATCCCATACTGATGCTTCCGCCTTTTCTTACTTTTAATACTTTTTTTGTACCTTTATGTGTTTTTAGTTTTGGCATAACTTTTTCCTCCTTATATTACTTTTCTTTCTTTGGTGTTAGTAACATCGTCATGGTTCTTCCATCCAGTTTCGGACTTTGTTCAATATCTGCAAGATCCGTAAGCCGTCCTGCAAATTTTTCCATTACTTCTTTTCCGAGTTCTGTATGTGCCATTTGTCTACCTTTGAAACGAATCGAAAGTTTAATCTTATCGCCTTTCTCTAAGTATTTTTTGACGTTTTTAAGTTTCGTTTCAAAGTCTCCTACATCGATCGTAGGAGAAAGACGAAATTCTTTTAACTCAGACATATTGGCCCGTTGTCGTTTTAACGCTTCTTTTTCTTTTTTGATTTTCTCATAACGGAACTTATTGTAATCCATTACTTTGCATACAGGTGGATTTCCATTTGGGTTGATGAGAACCAAATCAAGTCCTGCATATGTTGCTAGCGTTAAGGCATCACTTAATGGTTTTACTCCTACTTGTTCTCCATTAGGCCCAATTACTAGTACTTCTTTTGCTCTAATCTGCTCATTGATCAACATGTTGTTTTTGTTATTGTTCGCGATAACAAACACCTCCATAATAATAGAAAAAGTGAGCATACGCCCACCTTCGTTTTACCAAACAAAATATATCTTATTTTCTTTTGGCTTTTTACCTAAAGCTATTTGCAATCAGGTGGATGGACTCATCGCTTTCCTTTTTTCAATTTATATGCCAATTATAGCGTTTTATTCGTTTTCTGTCAACTGTTTTTTCTTTTTTGTGTTAAACTTCTATGATCTTGCTACTTATAACTATACATTATAATAACTATATACAAGAAAAAGCAGTATTTCTACTACTTTAAAATTCTATTTTACGTTGAATATACTCTACTACTTCTTCTAGTTTTAGGGTAATTTGTTCCATGGTATCACGGTCTCTTATCGTTACTGTATTTTCTTTTAATGTATTGTCATCGATGGTGATACAAAATGGGGTTCCCGATGCATCTTGACGGCGATACCGTTTTCCAATGGTTCCTGCTTCATCATATGTCGTCATAAAGTATTTACTCCATGTTTCAAATAGTTCTAACGCTTTTTCACTATGGTACTTTTTAATGAGAGGAAGGACTGCAATTTTATATGGAGCAAGAGCTGGATGCAATTTCATGACTTCTCTTGTTTCATTTCCTTCTAGTGGTTCTTCACGATATGCTTCCGATAGGAATGCTAAGACGACGCGGTCTGCTCCAAGGCTCGGTTCAATGACATAAGGGATATATTTTTCGTTGGTATCAGGATCTAAGTATTCCATACTTTGTTTCGAAACATTTTGATGGCTCGTTAGATCATAATCTGTACGTGACGCGATTCCCCATAGTTCTCCCCAGCCAAACGGAAATAAATATTCAATGTCGGTTGTTGCATTACTATAGAAAGATAGTTCTTCTTGATCGTGATCGCGAAGGCGCAAATGCTCGTTTTCCATTCCTAAATTTAACAAGAAATTATGGCAGTATTCTTTCCAGTATTTAAACCATTCTAATTCTTCCCCTGGCTTACAGAAAAACTCTAGTTCCATCTGTTCGAATTCTCTCATTCTGAACGTAAAATTACCTGGAGTAATTTCATTTCGGAAGCTTTTTCCTATTTGGGCAATACCAAAGGGTAGTTTTTTCCGCATACTACGCTCTACATTTAAAAAGTTTGTAAAAATTCCCTGTGCTGTTTCTGGTCTTAGATAGATTGTTGCACTACTATCTTCTGTTACACCTTGAAACGTTTTGAACATTAGGTTGAATTGACGAATATCCGTGTAATCCATTTTGCCGCATTTTGGACATACAATGTTATGTTCTTTGATATAGGACATCAGTTTTTCGTTTTCCCAACCACCTGCTTCTATTTCTCCGTTCGATGCTTCTTCAATTAATTTATCTGCGCGGTGTCTCGTTTTACAGTGTTTGCAATCGATTAAAGGATCGTTGAAGGCGGTTAAATGTCCACTTGCTTCCCATACTTTGGGATTCATTAAAATGGCTGAATCTAGTCCTACATTGTAACGGCTTTCTTGGACAAACTTTTTAAGCCATGCTTTTTTGACGTTGTTTTTTAACTCGACTCCTAGTGGTCCATAATCCCAAGTGTTTGCTAGTCCACCATAGATTTCGCTTCCTTGAAAAATAAATCCATACTGTTTACAAGCATTTACTAATTTTTCCATTGATCTTTCCATATTTTCCTCCTTAAAATGAAAAGGACCTTACCTTCTAGAGACGAGGCTGTACCACGCGGTTCCACTCTAGTTATTCTCGATAAGAATCCCTTTTATTCTATTGCTCCCGGGTTCCAAACCGATCATCGCATTGATACTATCAATTGTACGCGAAGTTTCGAAACGCGTCAATCTTTTTTGTTAAATAAACGAATTTAATACGATGGCTACTAGCGATCCATAGAGTACTCCAACTAAGACTTCAACGGGGTTATGTCCTAATTCTTCTTTTAAATGAGCCAAGGCTTTTTTCTTGTTGTGAAACATTTCATCGATGATTTGATTTAAAACGATGGCTTGATTGCCACTTTCTTTTCTTAATCCCATAGCATCGTAACAGACAATTAAAGAAAAGACGACTGCTACTGCAAAAAGAGGACTCGTTATCCCTTCTTTTAGAAGAACTGCTACGGTTATAGAAGAACAAAAGGCTGAATGACTACTAGGCATTCCCCCACTTCCATTTAATAGCCTTGACCACTTGAACTTTTTTTCTTGCATTGATTCGATCGTAAATTTAATAAATTGTGTCGTGACTAAAGCGATGAAGGGAACGATGAGAAAATAATACTCTTTCATAATAATCCTTTCTATTTAACTTACTTTCGTTAGATTTTGTAAGAATTTTTTGCTTTTTAAATAAAGTCCTGTATAGCGATCATAGTAATCGTCGATGAAGTCATTTATTTCTTTTAAGACCGTATCTTTTACTTCTAATTTGGAAATTTTATCGATTTCCACATAGAAAAACATTCGGATTAATTTGATTGCTTTATCGCTAATTATTTTTTGATTGGTATGGCAAGAAGCACAGACGAATCCTCCGCTTCCTGCATCGATCGTTAAAATAGCTTTATCGCTTCCGCATAAGGCACAGTGATCAATCATGGGTTGTACACCTAAATAAGCAAGGGTTTTTAGTTCGAATATGCAAGTTAAAATGGCTGGAGAAAAACCTTCGTTCATTTTTTTTAAGGTTGCGATAAACACCGAATAAATTTGTTCTTCTTCCATCTGTCTTAATACTTGATCGACTAATTCTAATAAGTAAGATGCATAAGTAATACAAGTTAGATCCGTCATAATCTTTTTAAAGGAATCGATGATATCGACAGCAATGAGGGTCGATAAACCATTTTCTTTATAATAAATATGAAAAGAACCGTATATTAGCTTGGCGCTTACAGCACGAAGAGGACTCTTCATCTTACGGCAGCCTTTTGAGAGAACACCAATTTTTCCATATTCTTTGGTAAAAATATTTAGAATCTTGCTCGATTCACTATAATTGGTTTCGCTAATTACGATTCCTTCCACTTTTTCAATTGTCACTTTTTTCTCACTTCGCCTTCAATTTACAAGCAAATAAGTAATAGTGAATATCACCTGTTTCCTTGAATAGATTCCAAAGAATTTCTTCCATTTTTCCCACCTCTTATTATTATCTTGAGGTAAATGGGAGAGTTTTATACATTTTCGTCTTCTTTTATTCCTAATTCTAATAAATACTTTTCTTTGTCGCGCCAATTTTTCATTGTTTTTACATATGTTTCTAAATACACTTTTTTGTTTAAAAATTGTTCCATTTCCCATCTTGCTTTGGTACCGATTTCTTTTAGCATGCTTCCGCCTTTTCCAATGATCATTTTTTTTAAATTGTCGCGATCGACAACAATAACGACGCCAATCGATACTTTCTCTTGTTCTTCTTGATAGGTTTCCGTATAACACGTTATGGCATAGGGAACTTCTTGTTTCGTTAATTTCAATGCTTGTTCTCTTACCATTTCGCTCATGATAAAACGTGTCGATACATTCGTTAATTCTTCTTGATCAAAGTAAGCATCTCCTTCTTCTAAGTAGCGTTTTATCGTTTCGATTAAATCCGATAGATTGTCTTTTTTTAATGCCGAAATAGGAATTATTTCTTTAAAGGGATACTGTTTTTGATACGTTTCGATCAAGGGAAAAAGCGTTTCTTTTTTTATTTTATCAATTTTGTTTAGTAAAAGAAAAACCGTTTTATTTTTAGGAAGTCTCGTTATTAAACGTTCATCGCCTTTACGATATCCTTTTTCCGCATCTACTAAAAGCAGTATGACATCTACATCAGAGGATACTGAATACGCTTTTTGGTTTAAGACATTTTCTAGTTTATTGAGTGGTTTTTGAACACCTGGTGTATCGATGAAAACAATTTGAGAATCCTCATCGTTATAAATTCCTTGAATAATATTTCTAGTCGTTCCTCTTTTATCTGATGTAATTGCTAGATGGATATCTAAAAGGGCATTTAAGAGAGTACTTTTTCCCACATTAGGGCGACCCATTAAGCTAACGAAACCGCGTTTCATGCTAAATCCTCTTGGTCAAATGCAAATGGCGTCAGTTCTTTGACACTATGTTCTTCTTTTTCTAATTTGTTGTTATAGAATATTACTTTACAAGATGGTTCGAAGAATTCCGTCATCATTTGCCTACATAGAAAACAGCAAGAGGAAATACGGTCACGATCGACCATGATCGACAAGGTACTAAAATCACCTTTACGATATCCTTCGGATACTGCTTTTAATATTGCCACTCGTTCGGCACATACGGTAGCTCCAAACGATGCGTTTTCGACATTGACGCCTTCGAAAGCTCGTCCATCTTTCATGGTGACAATGGCTGCTACTCTAAACTGTGAGTACGGTGCATAACTTTTGTTTAACAATTCGAATAATTTTTGTTCCATACGTCCTCCTTTTTAAAGACTAAATAGTTTGGGAATAAAGATCACTAGACCTATGACGAATGCGACAACGGATAAGACAAAAACGGCTGCACTGGCTGTATCTTTTGCGATTTTCGCATAGGGATGAATATCGGGCATCGCCATATCAACGGTCGCTTCTATTGCGGTATTTAACAGTTCCGCTGCTAAAATAAAGCCAATCATGATGAGACATAATAACCATTCTACTAAATGGAGATGAAAGATGAGTCCAAAGATTACAACAAGAATCGTAACACCTGTATGAATCCATAAACTTTGCTCATTTAGATAGGCATATTTTAATCCAGCGAGGGAATATTTAAAACTATTTTTAAACCGTTTTAATCCTTTTTTCTTTCTTTTATTGATTCCTTTTGATCCCATATGAATCTAGTACCTCCTCTTGTTTTTGAAACATTATTTTTTCTTCCTCTTTCGTTTGATGATCATATCCTAACAAATGGTAGAATCCATGTACTGCTAAAAAAGATAGTTCGCGCAAGAAGGAATGACCATACTTTACTGCTTGTTCTTTCGCTTGGTCATAAGAAATATAAATGTCTCCTAATATCCGATATTTGCTTTTCGTTACGACTCTTTTCTCGTCTTCTAAAGCAAAGGTGATGACATCAGTCGGATGATCGATGTTGCGATACGTTTTATTTAGTTCGTGAATTTTTTCTTGATCTGTCACGATCACATTGAAAGTCGTATGGTTTAATTTTTCTTTTTTTAATGCATACAACAATACTTTTTTGATTTGTTTTATTTCTTTTATTTTTCCTTCGATCTCTTGATAGATAAACACTTTATTCATGAGTCCTCCTATTTCTATAATACTAATACGATCATTCCTGCCACAACTAGTATCGATAAAATATTTAAAAACCATTCTTTGTGAAACAAGCTTGGACATATGGAGCCAATTTTATCGAGACACTTGTATATTGAAAAGCCCAATAAACCTCCGATAATATTTAGCAAAATGTCATCGACATCGAACACTCGTCCAATCGCTAGTTGGGTACATTCTATGGCAATCGATGCCATTAGAATTAAGAAAAAGGGAGTGGTATATTTTTCTAGTTTTACATAATACCCTATAAAAAATCCATAAGGAAAGAAAAGAAGCATATTGCCTAAGACATTTTTAAAAAATAAACGGCTACCAATATGATACCTCATAATTTCTTTAAAGGGAATAAAATTATTTGACGCATAACTTGTTACATCTTGGAATGTGACGACTTGGAATAAACAAAGAATATAAATGATAAACGCTAACATCAATAGTTCTTTATAAAAGACGACATGTTCTTTTTGTTTATATAGATAGGTAACTCGCAACGATACGATAATAATGATGGAAATAAAAAGCATGGGCCAAGTAAATTCCATGACGCCATGAATTGTTTTTGTCAAAGGGGAAAGCAAATGCATCACTCCTGTTCTTCGGTTTCTACTAAAGGTATTTCTATATGATCTGTGATATCCTCCGATACTTTAAAAAATACATCTACTATTATTTTACTCTCTTTTTCGACAATTTTCAAAGTTTTTTGAAAAATTATTTCATCTCTTTCCCCTAATATTTTTTTTAATTTTTCACTTGCTAAAGTAGTTGCTTTTATAACGGCTTCTTCTTTGGTATAGATTTCGTCGATGACGGACAATTCTTTTTGGTTACTGTATTCGATTGCGATTGGTAATAAGGGGTTTTTGGCAATGGTTATGACGGTTTCTCGTTTATGCTTAAAGGGAGTTAAATCAAATAGAGAAAAAGTACGGTTTAAAAACCTAAATTGAATTTTCTTTTTGGTTTTACCTGTTAGGCTTTCTTCTTTATAGTGAAGAGGCATTTCTATTGTCGATTGATACCACGTTTCGGCATAGACGGTTCCTTCTGCTCTTATTTTAGCCATTTCTTGATCTTGATTTTTGATAATTCCTGTGATAATGATATCTCCTTTTTTTACGTAATCATTTTTCTTTTTGACGATTTCTCCCGATGTAGCATCGATTTTTAAAATCATGCCATCTTTTTTGGCAATCACATTTTGAGCGGTTTCTTCTTGATGATACTCTTTTATTTTGCGTTCTTCTACTTTGACCATGTACTTTGTCCCTACTCGTTCTATTTCCAACCATTCAATTGTATCTTTATGTTTTTCTAGAATTTTTTGGACAATTCTTTCTTGTTTTTCAAATGAAACTTGGAGATGTAATTTTTTTATGCCTTCGTTTTCTAGTTCTTCTAAGATAAGAGAACGGATTTCTTTTTTGGAATGGACGACTTCGATATCGAAGGTTAGATGCGATAAGAATAATAATACAAAAAGACCTACTCCTAATACGATAAGAAAGAGAGCATTCATTTTGAGTTGATACATCCATTTTAGAAAGCCCGTTCTTTTTAGAATGGTTATTTGATAAGTCGTTTTGATTTTTTTTATTTTGCGATACGTTTCTTCATCTACTTTGACCAATAGTTCCTTGTCTTTGATATCGATTTTGTAGAGGGGAAGATGAAGTTTATAGAGAACTTTTAGGAAACGTCGGGGATCTTTACCAGTAATTTTTAATTCGTATAATCCTTTGTTCACTTTGCTACTCCACCCACTCTAAAGAATGGATTTCTCCTTGGATTAGAATTTCATGATCCAAAAGCTTTTTCACAAGCAATTTGGTTCCTTTTAAGACCATTCTTTTATTCTCTATTTGCACACTTACTCTAGATGGTTCTAACGATAGTATTTCTTGATAATTGACGATATGAACGCGATTTTTAAAAATAGTCATACGAAATTCTTCATCTTTGATGTAGTCTTTAACTCTTTCTAGCATACCCTTCACCCTAATTCATTATATGACAATTCTAAGTTAGGATAGACCTTATTCTAGAAAGAACAAAAAAAGAGAGCGAACTCTCTTATAACTGACTTAAGCGATCTTTTATTTTGGCACTAACGATCGTCATATCGGCTTTGCCTTTTACTTTAGGGGTAAGGATGCCCATGATTTTTCCCATGTCTTTTGCACTAGTTGGTTGAACTTCTCCAAACACTTCTTCGATGATTTGATTTAGTTCTTCTTCTTTTAGTTGTTCTGGTAAATATCCTTTTAACATGTCGATTTCCTCACGGTTTTTATCGACTAAATCGGTTCTTCCTGCTTTTTCGAATTCTTTGATGGAATCGTTTCGCATTTTGATTTGTTTATTGATTACATCTAGTGCTAAATCATCATTTTCTTCTCTTTTGTGATCGATCACGTCTTGTTTAATAGCCGCTTTGATCATACGGATTACCGTTAAACGATCTTTTTCTTTTTGTTTCATGGCATCGATCATATCTTGATTGATGCGTTCTATTAATGTCATTTTACCTTCCCTTTCTTTAAAAAAGGAACTAGTTTTTCCTAGTCCCTATTGTTTCTACTACGTTTTTGAGCGTTTTTAATACCTGCTTTTTTTGCATTTCTTCTACGAACGCCTGGTTTATCATAGCATTCTCTTTTTTTGAACTCAGAAGGGACGCCATCTCTCGCTACTTTTTGCTTGAATTTTTTGATTGCCATATCAAGATTCCCATTGCGTACAGCTACATTTGTCACTAATATCCCTCCCTTCGCGTTTTCTACAAACGATTATAGCACAAATCCCTTGTAAAATACAACAAAAAAATACATTTTTTGCGAATTCATTCTATTTTATTGTCTTCGTTATTATTAAATGCTTCTTTTTTGAATTTGTTTCTTAAAAATTTGAATTTTTTAGTATGGAAAGGTTTCTAAAAAGTGATAAATGAGACGAAACAAACTCCCTATATACGTACCGATTTGAAAGAGAAAGGTTACGATAAGATTGGTTATTTGCAAAAGACAAGGCGACAACAAAATTAGAATTACTCCTACGATTTGTGTTCGATGAGTTTCCAGCCATATCCGTGTTTTTTTGTTCATTTTGCACCTATTTTATGGTTGGAGAAATGGGACATAAGGCATCACTTTGCATTCTCCTAATAGCAGAGCCTAAGCTCCTTCCAACATCAAATAATAGACGTATCAAGGAGGTGGCTGAATTCATCAGTGACCCTGTTATGTTGACCCCTCCTTCTGTTTGTTTCAATTCTTTTGTGGTCATATTTTCCATGTTTCTTTTCTCCTTTCATTCTGTTGTTTCGCATGATTTGGGATGAATGATACCATCGACTATTCCTACTAGAAATACGACGACTGCGGCGATACCAATTCCTGCCCAAATAGAAAATCCGCCGTTCATTTTTTTTAATTCTTCCTCACGAAGTTGTTGCATTTTCTACTCTCCTTTCCCGAAATCGCGAATGATTTCTAAGATTGTTTTTGTTTTTCCTTCTAACCAAAATTCGAAGACTAAGTTTTCTAATTTCGTATTTTTATATGTCGGTATTTTTAAAATAACCTTTTTGTAAAATTGGGTTCCTTCCGAAATAATTTCTTTCTCTATTCTTTCTACTTCGTAACGATACCTTCTTCCGTTTATCTTTAATTTGGTCAATTCATCAAACCACTTTAAATCTCGTACTGGTATGACAACCATAATTTCCTCATTTTTTAAAATGAGTCCTTCATACTTCGTACTTTTTATTAAATGCCTCGATGTAACCATCAACACTATCAATCCTGTCAACAATATATAACTGATAAGGGTTTTAGCAAGGGGAAGTGGCTTTTCTCCTTGAATTTTCCTCTTGTAGTTTTTTACTGATGTATACGTGATCATGGACAATTCTTCCCTTCTCTAATTTTATTTTTTTCGTAAAGAGATCTTGATTGTGAAACCGATGAGAAATCACAATAATCGTTTTTCCTTTTAAATAAGTAAATATATTTTTTAAAATGAGTCGTTCCATGGTGACATCTAGTTCATTTAAACTTTCATCAAAAATATAAATATCGCTTTCTTTTAAAAGGGCTCTTGCTAAAATGATTCTCTGTCGTTCCCCACCACTTAAATTGTTCCCGTTTTCTTCTATTTCTTTCTCGTAGAGAACGGTTGAATTTTTTACGATCGCATCGACTTTCATTAATTGACATACGTTTAAAAATTCATCGTACGAAATCTCACGATCTAGGGTTATGTTTTGATAGACAGTTCCCGTAAATAAGCCTTCTTTTTGAGATACATAAGTGATGCGATCTCTAATATTTTCTAAATGATATAGATTCACATCGCGTTTTCCAATCCAGATTTGATTTGGTTTTACAGGATAGTAACGTAACAGCAATTTCACAAGCGTACTTTTCCCACTTCCCGATTCTCCGTATAACAACAGTCTTATCCCTTTTGGTATTTTTAAGTTGATATCTTTTAAGCATGGTTCTATGTCATTATGGGAAAATTGTAAATGTGAAATTTCAATATCTTCATTTAATGAAAGATGCTGGTACTGGTAGTTAAGGGAAAAGTTTTCGCGTTTTATTTGAAAGAATTCATCTAGTCTTTTGACCGTTACCTTAAATGAGGAAACATCAAATAGTAATAATGCGATATTTTCGATCGCTATAAATAGATACGAATAAATACTTTGAAGAGTGATCAATTTTCCTATGGTCATTTTCTTTTCCAAACATAAGTGAGCGCCTAGACATAGGATTACAATTTCACTCCATTTTTTTAGTGTACTTGTCCAAAAAAATCGTCTTGTTTGAACGTGATGGATATTTTTTTGTTTTATCTTGAGGTCTTCTAATTTTTCTTGAAAATCATCCATCTTTTTTTCCTCTAGATGTAGATGTTTAATGCTAGCTAGATAGGTTAACGATTCTGTTAAGAAAGAAGAAAACACTCCCTCTTCGATTCGCTCGCGGGTGATTTCTTTTTCTTCTGTTTTTTTAAATAGCAATACTACCATGATAAAGATACTAAGAAAGAACAGGAAAAAGAAAAGAAATATCGGAGATAATACACCGATGATGAAGCTTGATGCAATAAGTAAAGGAACATCCATAAAAAGAACGTTACCTAACTTTAGTAAAAAGGATCCTACGATGGAGGCATCTTGTAGTCTCGCGACAACTTCTCCTGTCGTTTTGTTCTTATAGAAGGAAAACGGAAGTAAGACAATTTGTTGATACACTTTTTCCATTAATTTGTTATTTATTTTTTGAGCGAAAGGAAAGACAAGGCGATTTTTTAACGATTGGCTACGATGATAAAAAAGAGTCAATATAAGGAAAGTACATCCTATCGATATTAGATTTTCTCTACTTTCACCAACGATTCCCCATTCTAACATGATTTTGAAGAAAAACGATAAGACAATACCGATTCCAGTTATGATTATCGAAAGGCCTAATAAGGTTCCCAAGGTACGCCATTCTTCTTTTATGATAGCACTAAGATAAGGTAATAAATAGGGTTCTTCTAGATAATAAGGAAGGGGTTTTACGGGTTTAAAACAAAGATAGCGATCTGTTTTTATCTTCTCAAAATCACTATTCGGCATTCGGATTAGTCCTCTGGCAGGATCGGCTACTATGAGATATTTCTTTCGTTTATTTATTTCGTGAATAACGACAAAGTGTGTCCTTCGTTCCTTTGTAATCACATGGGCAATACAAGGAAGTGTGTCATTTGTCAATTCTTCATAAGGACCTTTTATTCCTTTTCCTTCTAAACCTATTTTTGAAGCTACTTGTATTAGGGCGTAGGCTGTGGTTCCTTCTTTCGTCACAGAAACCCATTCTTTTAATTTTGAATTTGGAATGTTTCCTTTATAACTTTTAATGATGGTTGCAAGGGAAGCGATACCACAGTCTTTTTTTTCATCTTGTCTTACACATGGAAATTTGTGTATCAACATTTCTCACCTCCTAATCTATTATTCAAATGAACTTCAAAAAAATTAACAAAGAAATGATTTTTTCCTTATTTTTAAAGTTCTTTATCGAGTAGATTGACAAAAATCGGGAATACTATTTTTGTGTAATAAACTTAAAATGGGAGGAAAAGAAATGAAACTAGAAAGAATAAGGAACTTGCGGGAAGATCACGATCTAACACAAGAAGAAATGGCAGCGATTTTAGGGGTGAAACGCTCTACTTATGCGATGTGGGAATTGGGTGATATTTATTTTCCAATTAAGATATTAATTGAAATTAAAGAAAAATTCCATACCAATATCGACTACTTGCTCGGTTTATCACAAGATAGAGATTACATTCCTACAATGCCCGAATTCACGTTAAAAAAATTAGGGCAAAATATGAAATCTTTTCGTCTTTCACAACGCATGTCTCAAAAAGAATTTGGAGAAAAACTAGGTTTAAATCAATCTGCTTATGCATACTATGAATATGGATATTCGCAAATGACGACGAAAAGACTCATTCAATTAGGTACTGTCTTTGATGTTTCGATCGACTGGTTATGTTCGCAACATAAAAACTAATGAATGATTGTTTGGTAAGAGCATAGAAGATCCTATGCCTTTCTTTTTGCTCTTATCAAATTTCTTAAATTTACGAATTTCATCTTGAATATTTCCTATAACTAGTGTATAATTCTAATTGGCTTCGTTATTTTATTTTGTCTACGTAGCTCAGTTGGATAGAGCAATCGCCTTCTAAGCGATCGGTCGTTGGTTCGAATCCAATCGTGGACACCAGCTTAATAAAAACTTGGGGAATATTTCCCAGGATTAGAAGGCGACTTATTTCAGGTCGCTTTTTTCATTATAAAACTCGAATCTCTATTGAAATTCGAGTTTTATTTTTATATCGATTTTTCTATTCTTTGATCCTCTTCGTACATCTTACTTTTTCTTACTTCTTCTTTACATCGATTGTCATGTTCTATTAACAATTCCCAAATTTTCATGCCCTTCCCCATCCATTTATGTATTTATTATATCATACATTGTTTTACTATTTTTGAGGAAATAATAATTCATTCATTTCTGATAGTATCTCTTCTCCATTTACTTTTAGCACTAAACGATCGACATCATAATTATCAAATACCGAATAAGAGATGGTATATACGACTTCCTCTAATACTTGGTTTTCTTTAGTAAAAATGGCATCATTAAAGTTTAGAACCATTTCGTTATCTTCTATTCGATAATCCAACAGTTTGGTATCTTGATTTAAGAAACTCATCAAATTGGGTTCATAGATATAATTCGTTGTTAAATTATCGATAATGATTCGTATTTTATCTCGTGAATCATTTACATATTTCGTTACAGGTACGTAGTATGTATTCTCTTGTTCTTCTTCTAAATAATAGATTGTTACTTTACTAATTCCATTCCTATTATTCAAGTCATACACTTTATTAATTCCTAATTCTTTGGTCAAAGGAAAGGGTAAGTTTTTTTTCGTTTTTGGTAGTGTTCTTAGTGCTTCTTTTTCAATGGTTAGTTGTAATCCTTTGACGCCTTTTAATTCTAAAATACTATAAGTAAGTGCTTCGACAGCAGTTTCTTCTAATTCTTTGTCTATTTCAAAAAAGGCTTTCGAAAGATCGAGGGTAACGATTCCTTCATCATAATTGACATTTAGAACCGTTAAATTTTGGGGTAAGAAACTTCTAAGCGAAGATGGCATTTTACTATTCTTTCCTTCTTTTAACGTTTCTACTAATTGTTTTACTTTTTCTTCTATTTTGTCACTATCTAAGAGAATTTTTGTTTTTACAAGAAATCCTCGATTATTTAATAGATAAATATTATCGGTTCCTAACCCTGTGATATATTCTAGTTCTAACGAGGTATTTAGTTCTTTTTCTTTTTCTTTAACAGGAATCAAATAAATCACCAATAAAATACATACTGTTACTGTCGTAATGAACATTTTCCGTAATGCTTTTTTTCTTAACACTCTTCTTCACCTATTTCTACCATATGAAAAGCCGTACTTTTTTAGTACGACTTATAGTGATATTTCTTTTAATTTTAAAAGTTCTACTACTGCTCCAGCACGGCCTTTAACACCTAATTTTTGCATCACATTCGAAATGTGGTTACGTACTGTTTTTTCACTAATTTTTAGTATTTCGGCAATTTCTCTTGTCGATTTATTTAAAACAAGAAGATCGAACACTTCTTTTTCTCGTGTCGTTAAAATTCCCATTTTCACTTTTTCACGCTTCCTTTCCCTTTTTACGATTACTCATAGTATTCTATGAATATAAGAGATTTGGTTGCGTGTATTCGCCTAAAAAAGAAAAGTTTACTTTTCAAAACGGACAGTAATGTACATTTTTTCTGTAAACTCTTCTTGAACCGTTCTCATGATATTATTTGCTAAAGAATTGTTGTGTTCTTTGGATGAGATGACGACTTTTACTTGATTGTTTTCTACTTTTACAAAACTATCAAGGGCATAAGTTTTTTTAATTTTGGATTCTAGTTTTTCTTCTGTTCCTTGTAGTTGTGTTAAATACCTTAATTGTTCATAGGCGTTATTCTTTTCTTCTGATCCAGTTTCTTGATCGGTCAATGTTTTTTGCAATTCTTCGCGCATGGTAAGACGTTCTTCTTCTAGACTTACTCTCATTGCCGTTAAGGTTTCACTTTCTCTAATGGTCACTTGGGCATTGTTTTCTACTTCCTTTTCGACCGATTGTTCCTTCTTTTTTTCTTTGTTTTGATAAACGTTATTGTTTGTTAGCAATAATTCGTTTGGCATAGTAATGTAATATACACTCAACACTAATATTAAACTGAACAAGGTTAAAAACCACAAACTTTGTTTATTGATCACTTTATCCCTCTTTTCTAATATACTATATGGGCAAAATGATACAATTATCACAAATAATTGATGAAAAAGAAAAAAAGCATAATATTATGCTTTCGATACGTATTTTCCATCTTTCGTTGAGATGATTACACGATCATCTTGGTTTACAAATAGTGGTACTTTAATGACCATTCCCGTCTCTAGCGTTGCATCTTTCATCGCACTAGAAGTGGTATTTCCTCTTACACCTGGTTCTGTCGCAGTAATTTGCATTTCAATTTTATCTGGAAGATTCATTCCTAACATTTCTCCTTCGTAGAAGACGATTTCTACTTCTAGGTTTTCTTTTAAGAATTTGGTGTCATCCCCTAAAGAAGATTTGTTTAATTCGATTTGTTCGTAATCGTTCATATTCATAAAATAGTAAGTATCTCCCATTGCATAGAGAAACTGCATTGGTTTTTTATCGATATGAGCGGTTTCTACTTTTACACCAGCATTGAATGTATTGTCGATGGTTGCACCTGTTCTTAAATTTTTTAATTTGGTACGAACAAAAGCAGGTCCCTTTCCAGGTTTTACATGTTGGAACTCGATAATCGTAAATAAATTATTATCGATCTTGATGGTCATTCCGTTTTTAAATTCATTGGTACTAATCATTTTTTATCGATCCTTTCCTTAATGATAAAAGAAAAATAAGGATGCCTTATTTCTTCTCTTTGTGTACAGTGTGTTTTCTACATCTAGGACAATAGCGATTTAATTCTAGACGGTCTGTTGTATTTTTTACATTTCTTTCATCACGATAGTTTTCTTCATTACAAACAGTACAAACTAACGTTTTATTTTGACGATTTCCGACTTTTGCCATTTTAATCCCTCCCTCATGTCTATTAGCATTATAACAGAAAAATGCCAAAATGCCAAAACTTTTTTCGAATTTATAAGAATTTTATGTTAATCGATGGGATACAGATTGAAAAAAGAATCGGTTGCACGTTTGGTGATCCGTTTGGTTGCTAATGATAAAAAGTCGATATTACTTACATAGGAAATATCGGGGCTTGTTACGACGATACTCATTTTTGGGGTATCACTTGGAGCATATCCGATAAATGCTGTAGAGGTAGTCGGGGTATCGATGATGCCATCTTGATTAGTATCTAAGAAACTTTCGCTCGTTCCTGTCTTACCACTACCATCGTATTCTTTACTGATGTATCCGACCCCTAATCCGTATGGTGCATGCATGACATGATAGAATCCTTGGCGTACGCGATTCATGTATTCTTCTTTGGTAGATACCGTATTTAAGACCGTTGGGGTAATTTCTTCTATTAAGGTTCCTATTTCTTCGGTATCACTGTATGAGCGAATCTCTTTTAAGAGATGAGGTTTTAATCTCGATCCTTTGTTGGCCAGTGTTGAGATATACTGAGAAAGTTGAATTGGCGTATAGGTATCGTACTGTCCCATCGAAAAATCTAAAAGGTGTCCTGGCAAGGTCGAATCACCATGGTAGCCTAAACTCTCTATGGGTAGATCAATTTCCGTTTTTACGCCTAAACCGAACTGTTCATACATATTCCGATAAATATCAAATGCTTCTTTATCTAGTTCTAGTGGTCCATCGTATTGATAAATTCCTTTTCCTACACGCATCGCAATTTTAAACTGATACACATTACTCGATAGGGCTAGAGCATCTAAATCGTTAATTCTTCCTAATGTTTTCCATGAACATTTTTTAGGAGTCGAAGCAATTTTGATACATTCATCTTGCATGTACTCTCCTATTTTTAATACACCCGTATCGTAACCTACTAACATCGAAGCACCTTTTACGACACTTCCTACTGTCATGGGAGAAGTTAATATTCCTGGTGTATAATCGTAGATTTGATATTCCCCATTTTTTCGCACGGCTTGCTTTCCACTCATCGCTAAGATTTCTCCTGTGTTAGGGTCTTGGATGATAATGAAACTGTGATTATAGTATTTGGTATTTAACTGACGTTTGGTATACAGAATCTCTTCTTCTAAAATTCTTTCAATTTCTTGCTGTAATTCAATATCGATCGTTAGTACAATATCTTGTCCTCTATGGCCTTTTTCTACTAATTCTTTCTTTTTGCTACTTACCACTCGATAGACATCTTTTTTTCCTTTTAAAAGGGATTCATATTGTAATTCTAAATAACTGATTCCGACGCGATCATTTAGGGCATATCCATTACGTAAATACTCTTCTTTTTTTTCTTTTGGTAATCCTTGATCTTCACTAGAGACCATTCCTAAAATCGTTTTAAACGTATCGTTATACAAATATACTCTTTCCCAATCTAGTTTTGGAGAAAAGCCTTGATATTCGTCGATATGTTCCGCAACAAAAGCGTATTCTTCATCCGTCGCTCCTACTTTGATGACTTTTTCATCGTAGGAATATCCTCTATTCATTAAATAATATAGGTATGCAGCTTTTAAATCACGTTCAGAAAGAGAGGCTATTTCTTCTTCGGTGATTCGCATCCGCTTTAAATTTTCAATGTCGTTTAGCGTCAATTCCCTTCGATCTAATTTTTCCCATTCTTCTTTGGTAATCTTTGTTTTGACAAGATCTTTCTCTTTGACTAACAGAAAATCTTTTACGTTTCTTTCTGATAATTTCGTTACATCCAAATCCATTCGAGTACTCAAATCGTATGCGATGGCTATTTCCTGTTCACTCGATACTTTTTTGGGTTTTTGATATACAATTTTTTTAATTGCTTGGTTATCTACTAATAAACGATAGTTCCTATCGTAAATTCTTCCTCTTGGTGCACTAGTTCCTTCTGTTTTTACATCGATTAACGTCAATAGTTTTTCACGAAAAAATTCGTTTTGAATCATCATGACGTAGTAAAGTTCAACAAATAATATTAAAAACAAGCATCCTAACAATCCTTTTATGATCAAGTATCGTTTTTTTGTCGTTTGATTCAAATCGTTTTTTTGGTCTATTTTTCTTTTTTTCATAAAATCACCTACTGTTAGTGTGGCACATATTTTAAAAGTTATTTCATATATTGTCTTTAGGAGGATTTTTTATGTACGAAAGTTTGATTAAGAGCTATATTGAATCACTTCATGTTGAGGATGTGATAGAACTTGCGAAAAAAAAACAAATCGATTTATCTTTAGAAGAAGCAACGGTTTTACTGGATATGGCGAAAAAACACTTTATGGTTTTTTATAAAGGAGATCCAACAGAACTAATTTTAGAGCTTGAAAAAAAACTGCAACCTGATCATTTTGCCAAATTAAAAGAAATTTATATCGAGGCTAAAAATAAGTGGATGTGAAAAAAGAAAATGCTTTTTATGAATGAGAAGCATTTTCTTTTATTGTCTCTATTAAGTTTTCGTTGAACTGTTTCTTTTTGATCATGTCGATTTCTTCTAAATAAGGTGGATATAAGCGATCGATATACGGTGTTTCTAAAATTTTAGGGATATTTTCCAACCTTTTTTCGTAGATAATCGAAAGGATAGCATCGAAACCGATCGATCCTAAGCCAATATTTTCATGGCGATCTTTATGGGCAGATCGTTCGTTTTTGCTATCGTTTACATGGACACATTTTACATATGATAAGCCGACAATTCGATCAAAGTCATCTAATAATTGTGAGATGTTTTTGACGTCGTATCCGGCATCGTTTAAATGACAAGTATCGAGGCATACCCCTATTTTCTCTTTTTTTTCTACCCCATCGATGATTTCTTTGATTTCTTCGAATGTGCTACCTATTTCGGTTCCTTTTCCGGCCATCGTTTCTAAGAGTATGGTGACTGTACTCGTCTTTAAAATGCGGTTTAATGCTTCAACGATATTTTTAATTCCTTGCTCTTTCCCACATCCTACATGACTTCCTGGATGTAGAACCAAATACTTCATTTCCAATTGTTCACATCGTTCGATTTCCTCTTGTAAAAAGCGAATCGAAAATTCGTATTTGTCTTCTTCTTGTCGATTGGCTAAATTAACTATGTATGGCGCATGAACGATGATTTTATCTTTATTTATTCCTTCTTTTTTCATCTGTTCTAGTGCTTCTTTGGTTTGGTTTTTATCTATTTTATATCGCGCTGTATTTTGAGGTGCTCCTGTATAAAACATGAACGTTGTCGCTCTATACGATAACGCTTCTTTTAGACTTCCTAATAGACCTGTATCTTTCTTAAAGGATACGTGACTTCCAATATATAACATAACTTCACTTCCTATTTCGGTTTAAAAAAATGCCTATTTAAGGCATTTATTCGTTGGTAATATTTCCATCTGCATCTACGCGTTGAACGATACTAAATGTTTTGCCATCCCCTGTCGTAACAGTGCCCCCTACTGTTAAAGAACTAAAGGATTGGATGTTTGCTTTGTTTAGTTTCTTATACATAATATCTGATCGATTCATCGTTAGTTCGCTTGTCAATTTACATCCGCTTTGAGTATTATCACTTAAAGCGATGTAGTATACATATTCTGGTTTATCTGGATTGGTTCCTTGTGCAGTAATGACGATATACGAATATTCATCATCCCATTTTCCATCGAAAGAACTTACCTTTCCGCCTCGTTCTAGTTCCACGACCCCTTTACTAACGACCGTCGCTTGTCCTAGTGCTGGAAGTTGATACGTGCTTTGAATAGCTTCGTAACGTACATAACCAATAAACTCTTTCGCTGTAGCCATAAATGTATCTTTTTTCGTATTCAAAATAGTATTGTTCATACTAGGGATTGCTACTAATAATAGAACACCTAAAATAATGATTACTGCTAACAATTCAATTAGCGTAAATCCTTTCTCATTCAGTTTTTTCATGATAACGTCCTCCTATTTTCTATACAAAAATCATAACATATTTTTCGATTGTTCGTCAATAAATTCTAGCCTTAACTTTTCTCTTTCAACATTACGGTGCTGTACAATCGTACGTTATGCGGTAGGTCTTGCCATCGTTCGTCGTCAACATTTGATTTTTCCCTGTTGTATAAGAAAGATTATCTTTCACTTCTTTGATACTTTGCGATGTATTTAAAAAATCTCTATCTAATAATGGCAAACCGCGATTCCCCCCTTTTTCGAGGGCTTCTTGTAAGGTAACATAGTAATAGTATGTCCCACCGTTATTTCCAATAACGACGAAGGAATTTTGAATATGGTAATCTCCTCCGTTCGGTCCTTTGGTGATTTCTGCATCATCGAGACACGCTAGTCGTAAGACAATCGCTTCCCCGTTGTTTATTTTTACAGGAATGCCATCCTTTCCAGAACGAAATTTGTACTCTGCTAGCGTCAATAATTGTTTGGCATCCGACACATAAGTATCCTTTTTATTTTTATCGATGATTCCCATTACGTTAGGAACGGCTATTACCATGATGACACCTAGAATTGCAATGACTGCTAAAAGTTCTACTAATGTAAACCCTTTTTTATTTTTAAGCATAATACCCTCCTCGATCATTTCGTTATCTTACTAGAATCATTATATCGCATTTTC
>CAZJKO010000006.1:0-28635 GCA_964546995.1 uncultured Muribaculaceae bacterium
AGAAAAGGTCTCTTTTCTTTTTTTTATCGATATGCTAAAATGAATAGAGGTGATCATATGAAAAATCGTAGTTTTCTTCGTGAAATCGTAATGAAAGTGCTATATCAAATGTATATTTTAGAAGATGCCAAGCTACCTGTCGACATCGATGAACTACTAAAAGAACAACTAGAAATGGAAAATGAATTTGCAAGTTCGCTCGTAAAAGGAATTAAAGAAAAACAAGAAGAACTAATAAATTTAGCAGATACCTACATGAAAGATTGGAAGTTAAATCGGTTAAACAAAGTCGATAAAGCTATTTTTTCATTAGGAATTTACGAACTTCTATATACCGACACACCATCGATTGTCGCCATCAATGAAGCCCTCGAACTTTCGAAAAAATATAGTGATGAAAAAGTAACCAAAATGTTAAATGGAGTTTTAGATAGCATCTACCACAACGAGGATCATCATGCCTGATAAGTATTTAACGGTTACACAACTGACCAAATACATAAAATATAAAATCGATTCCGATCAAAACTTAAATGAAGTCTTTTTAAAAGGCGAAATTTCTAATTTTAAGGCTCATACGAGAGGTCACTACTATTTTACCATCAAAGATGAAAACGCAAGAATAAACGCCATTATGTTTCAAACCAATACCAAAAAACTAAAATTCTTACCGCAAGATGGTATGAAAGTCATGGTCACGGGAAAAATAAGTGTATATGAAGCGACAGGTGGATATCAAATTTATGTTAACGATCTTCTAGAAGATGGAATAGGAAACCTTTACGTTGCCTACGAACAATTAAAGAAAAAATTAGAACAAGAAGGATTGTTCGATCCAAGCAAGAAAAAAAAGATTCCCAAAATTCCAACGACAGTAGGAATCATCACGGCCCCAACGGGAGCTGCCATCAAAGATATCTTATCGACGATTAAACGACGCTTTCCTCTGACCAAAACCATTCTCTTTCCCAGTTTGGTTCAAGGAATGGAAGCAAGTAAAGATATCGTAAGAAACATCAAACGAGCAAGAGAGTTCGATCTCGATGTTCTAATCATCGGTCGTGGTGGTGGAAGTATCGAAGATATGTGGTGTTTTAACGACGAAGAAGTCGCCCGTACCATCTACGAAACAGACATTCCCATCATCAGTGCCGTAGGTCACGAAATCGACTACACCATTAGCGATTTTGTCGCCGATCTAAGAGCCCCAACGCCAACAGGAGCCGCTGAAATGGCTGTCCCCAATAAAAGTGATGTCATAAATCAATTAAATCAATTAAAAATCCGATTGAACAAAGTCTTATCTCATCAATTAGAAGTAGCACAAAAAACATTAACTCAACTAACCACACGCTACATCTTAAAAAATCCTATGAGCATCTACGAAGTAAAAGAAGAAATGTTCTCACACTTAATCGAACGTTTAAAAATAGGAACCAAACGATCTTTAGAAAAAAATCGCGAAAAGTACGAAAGACTAAAGACACACTATTTATTAGAAAACCCTACGTTATTATACGATGCCAAAAAACAAAAATTTTTAAAACAACTAGCTAAACTAGAAACCCTAAATCCTCTCTTAACCATCAAAAGAGGTTATGCTATTTTACGAAAAGAAACCAAAGTAATATCGCATAAAAACGAAGTACAAATAGGAGAAAAATTACAAATAGAACTACAAGATGGCACCATTGATTGCCAAGTAGTAGAAGGAGAATAATATGGCCAAAGAACTAACTTTTGAAGAAAACCTAGAACAATTAGAAACGATTGTTAAAGAACTAGAAAACGGAGAAGTTCCACTAGATGAAGCAATCGATCAATTTCAAAAAGCAATGAAACTAGCAAAAAAATGTGACGAAAAACTAAAAAATGCCGAAAATGCCGTCAACCAAATCTTAAAAGAAGATGGATCGTTAGAACCTTTTGAAATAGAAGAATAATCTATTTCTTTTTTTCTATCCTTTTATTGGTATAAATATTTCATATAGGATCTACCATACTACTAATGTAGTCTGATTTTAAAAGGAGATGAGTTCATGAATTTTAAAAACAAGCTACTATCTATTTTTTCATTTCTTCTTCTTATCATGCCACTAAATGCCTTCGCTTATTCAAAAGAAGTCATTCCTGGAGGAGATAATATTGGTATCGAATTACATTCAAAGGGAGTATTAATCGTCGGCTTTTATAAAGTAGACGAACACTTCATTGGCAAAGACGCAGGATTCGAAATTGGAGACCGTATTATCAAAATTAACAACCAAGAAGTCCATTCCATTTCAGAAATGGTTGACGCGATTCAAGAAAAATCATCAAGTGCATTAGAAGTAACATTTATTCGTGCCAACAAAGAGTATAAACTAAATCTTACTGTCCACTTAGATGAAAACAACATCTATAAAACAGGCCTTTACGTAAAAGACAAAATAAATGGAATCGGGACTCTGACTTACATCGATCCCAATACCAAAATTTATGGTGCTTTAGGTCATGAAATCTTAGAAAAAACATCGATGCAAAAATTCGAAATTCAAGATGGAAAAATCGTAAAATCAGAAGTGACAGGAATCGATAAAAGCGAACGAGGAACCCCAGGTGAAAAAAATGCCCGTTACTATAGTGATCAAATTTTAGGAACCATTCACGAAAACGAACAGTCGGGAATTTTCGGCACATATCAAGGATCACTAGAGAATAAAGAAACCGTAAAAGTCGCGTCCATTGACGAAATAAAGACGGGTAAAGCGATTATTAGAACCGTTATCGATGGAACCAATGTCAAAGAATTCACCATCAACATCTTAAGAATTGATAAAAAAAGCGAAACCAAAAACATCTTATTTGAAATCACAGACTCACGTCTTTTAGAGGAAACAGGTGGTGTTGTCCAAGGAATGAGCGGTAGCCCGATACTACAAGATAACAAACTAATCGGTGCGGTTACGCATGTTATTGTAAACGATAGTAAAAAAGGGTATGGTATCTTTATTACAACTATGTTAGAAGAAGGAGAAGATTAAGAGACAATTTGTCTCTTTTTTCTTGCAAAAAGAAAATTTGTGATTATAATAAAAAAACAGGGGAGTTATGGTTATGGAAAACAGAAAAAAAGACATTTTAGAAATGCTCAAAAAAGATACATCTTTAGAAATGATGATGGAAACATTAGCGCTTTCTCATGAAGAGTTATGGCAGTTATTGATGGATTTAAAGAAAGATGGCTACCAACTTCAAAGAAAGCACGATACAAGAGGAATGACTTATAAATTAAATCGCGAAGTCCACTTAGGAGAAAATCAACCACTTACGCTTTATCATAAAAAAGATCACTTGCGTTTTTTAGTTTTATCGGACTTACACATCGGTTCCAAAGACTACAGTAAAAACTTAGTCAAAGAAACCATAAACTACGCTAAAGAACAAGGAATAGAACATACCATTATTACAGGTGATTTCATCGATGGGGTATACAAAGAGAATAAAGATTCTCCCTTTGCCTCGGTCAAAGATCAAATATCTCTTGCCAAAGAAATCTATCCCTATGAAAGAACCATGCATAACTATATCTTATTAGGAAACCATGATTATCATTCTGTCAAAAGTGAAGGATACGATATAAAAGATTTCTTAGAAAGAGAACGTAGCGACTTTACCATCTTAGGATATCGTCTCAATTACTTAATCGTTAAAAATGTAAAAATTGCCTTATTTCATCCGTTTATAAAAGAAGATATCAAAGATTTTTGCGCAATCAAAAAACAAAGCGATATCATTTTACAAGGACATTCCCATCACTTTAAAATAGAATCGAACCATTCGCCAACTCACATCTATACCCCAGCGCTAATGAAAGGTTCTCATAAAACATCAACCATAGGAGCCTTAATTTTAGACTTATTTTGGAATCACTATGACTTCGACACTTGGCAAATGGAATACTTAAACTTTCCGACAGGAAAATGGAGTGACCGTGAAACATCGATAATAAAAATGAAAAAATAATAGACCCCATTTACAAGACATCAAAAATATGATAAATTGGTAATCATAGGAAGGATGTGTAAAACATGGATGAAGAAGTCAAACAAGAAGTAGTAGAAGAACCAAAAATAGAAGAAGTAGAAGGAAAACAAGAAGAACCAAAAAAAGAAAAGAAAAAGAAAAAAGGAATCGTTGGGATCATTGTTTCCATTATCTTATGGATTGCGGTTTTACTTGTTCTAATTAGTGTCGTTTTAGGACTAATCAACTTTAATCGTATCAGCAAAGAGGAAGAACCAATTGCTGTCTTAGATACGAGAAAAATCGAAGAAGAAGACCGTCATGTAACCATCTACGATTTTGGTATCTATCGTATTGAAAAACAAGAATCAGCTAAGAATACGACCATTTCTTTAAAACCTTGGTTTATGAGCGAAAACAAATAAAGTGATTCAATCACTTTTTCTTTTAGGAGGGATAATATGGAAAAAGAAAAGAAAAAGAAAATCGAAAAAGAGTGGGGGGAATTCAAAAAGTTTTTAATGCGCGGTAACGTCCTAGATTTAGCTGTCGGTGTCATTGTCGGAGGTGCCTTTGGCAAAATTGTCTCATCGCTAGTAAACGATATTCTAATGCCCCTAATCGGAATTCTCTTAGGAGGATTAGACTTTAGCAACTTAACCATCAAAATTAACGATGCTACCATACAGTATGGAACCTTTATCCAAAACATCATCGACTTTTTAATCATTGCCGTATGTGTCTATGTCATTGTAAGAATTGTCAATAGTCTTACATCGAAAAAAGAAGAAAAGAAAGAAGAACCAAAACAAAAAAGTGAAGAAGTCATCGTCTTAGAAGAAATTAGGAATTTATTAAAAGAAGAAAAAAAAAGACGTAAAGCAACCGAAAAAAAGGACAAAAAAGAAAGAGAATGCATAAAATAGAACAGAGTAAAGTTGACAAATTCATGAATTTATGTTAAAATGTTACTCATAAATGAAATGGCACATTATTCTAGTCAATTCATTTTATTAGGAAGACGGGGCTAAAAATCCGTTAAAGAGCATATCTGTGAAGCATTTGGTGCTTGCTTTTTACGCCCAGTAAGGGGTGAGTGCTGAGTGAAAGAACGTTGGGCGCTTATAATGGCATATAATCACGACCCAGCGTTCGTGGAGACCTATTCTTGTGGTTAACATAACGATTAACTACGACTTAGGATTAAACCTACTATGTGGTTAACGCTACGAGTAGTGTAGCTTGTCTTGAGTGAAGATCCGGGGATTCCTGTTTGCTAAAAAATGTTCCTAGCTAAAACATTTTTAGAACGATGCAGGATGAAACGATCTTTGCAAAAGAGAATTACTAATAAAAGATTGTTGAGGAAATCTCCTAGAATGTCGATTAAAATAGGATTGCAGTGCGTACTAAGTGGCAATCAAGTCTTGTATTCGGTGACGATACAATTACTTCCTGAAAAGGGAACTGCTTATTTGGTAACGAATAAGTGGAAGTAAGGGAAATCCTACTTGACCTCATGACGCAAGGTTTACTATTTTAAGAGCCATTTTTTTTAGGTTAAAAATAGAATAAAAGGATGAAATATGAAAAAAGAAGAACGAAAAGAAATCGAACAGTTTAAAAAAGAAAACAAAAAACAAGAAAAGAAAAAGAAAAACAAAGCAAACTATCGTTGGGTTCTTACGATCACCATTGTCGCTTTTCTAGTATCCTTCCTCTTTTCTTTAATCAGCGAATATGTCTTACCAAGCGCCTCATTAACTCTTGGTATAATCATCGTATTCTTATTCATTGGCTTAGGTATCCTCTTCGATATGATAGGGGTTGCGGTAACAAGTGCCGAAGAAATACCTTTTCACTCCATGAGTGCCAAAAAAGTAAGAGGGGCCAATGTTGCCGTAACCTTCAAACGAAATGCAGACAAAGTAGGATCGTTTTGTAATGACGTCATAGGAGACATCTGTGGCGTTATCTCAGGATCATTAAGTGTCTTAATCGCATCAAACATTGCAAAATCATTAGCACTAGATCCCGTTATAACCTCATTAATCGTAACAGCAACAATTGCAGCACTCACCATAGGAGGAAAAGCCTTAGGAAAAAATATTGCCATAAAAAAAAGCAATATCATTTTATATTACTTTGCAAAGAGCATCTCCTTTGTCTATCATCCAAAGAAAAAATAAAGCGCATGACTCCATGTGCTTTTTTTCTAGATAAAAAACAAACTAGCAATAAAAGATGCGACCATGACTAACACCAATATAAAAGAGACAATCTTAATTACTTTTTGATTCATCATTTCCACCTCGTACCAATTATATCGTAAAGAGCGAAAAAAGTAAAATAAAAAGTGGTATCAAGCACAAATAACTTTCGTATGATGTAATGGGTGAAAAAAATGAATAAAACAATGACCAAAGCAAAAGAATCACTACTAAACCAAAAAAAAAGATATCTCTTTCTCCTTATTTTAACAATCGTAGGGATCATAGCAGGAATTATTTTTACCACCATTCTATCTGAAATAGATAAAAATTTAGTGAAAGAACAACTAGCTAGTTTCTTTAATCAAATCAAAACAGGAAACATTCATTATACCAAAGGACTAATAAACAGCATCACATCAAACATCTTATACTGTGTTGGCATTTGGCTATTAGGAATCTCTCTAATCGGTCTTCCCATTATCCTGTTTCTTCATTTCATGAAAGGATTTACAGTAGGATTCATTATCGGAAGTATCATCGCAAATTACCACTTATTAGGCCTGATCGGAATCGTAACCTATCTCTTTCCTCATCATATATTAAATCTTCTCTTAAGCATCTTTTTAACGTTTTACGCCATAAGTTTTGGAACCAAACTATTTTCCTATCTCTTTTTAAAAAAAGAAATCAATTTCAAAGGAGCCATGCGTAAATACCTACAAATTTTAATCATAAGTGTAACAGGCTTTTTCCTAAGTTCTCTTTTTGAAATTTATCTTTCCCCATTTCTAATCAAAGTTTTTACAAATCTCATAAAATAGCGTATAATGAAATTGGTGATAAAGTTGAAAAAAGTAGTAGTAGGAATGAGTGGGGGAGTCGATTCCTCCGTTGCCGCCATTTTATTAAAAGAACAAGGTTATGAAGTCGTAGGACTCTTTATGCGTAACTGGGATAGTTCCATTAATAACGATGTACTAGGAAATCCCGATTTAAACAAATACGACATCTGCCCTCAAGAACAAGACTATAACGACGCCAAAAGCGTCTGTGAAAAAATAGGAATTCCCCTATATCGCATCGATTTTATTAAAGAGTATTGGGACCATGTATTTACCTACTTCTTAGAGGAATTAAAAAAAGGTCGAACGCCAAACCCCGATATCATGTGTAACAAATACATCAAATTCGACTATTTCCTAAAAGAAGCAAAAAAGTTAGGAGCCGATTACATTGCCACAGGACACTACGCCAAAAGAAAAGATCATTTTTTAGTAAAAGCCAAAGATGAAAACAAAGATCAAACTTACTTTCTTTCTCAATTAAGTAAAGACCAATTAGAAAACGTTTTGTTTCCTCTAGGAGATCTTACCAAAAAAGAAGTAAGAGAAATCGCTCAAAAACAAGGACTCATCACCGCGACAAAAAAAGATTCTACTGGAATTTGCTTTATCGGAGAACGACATTTTACAGAATTTCTTCAAAATTATTTACCAAATAAAGAAGGAAATATTGTCGATATCGATTCTAACAAAGTATTAGGAAAACATATCGGTCTCATGTATTATACCATCGGGCAACGAAAAGGATTAAATATTGGCGGAACAAACGATAAATTATTTGTCGTTGGAAAAAATTTAAAAGAGAATATCCTCTATGTTGCAGAAGGAGAAGACAATCCCTATCTATATTCAACGAGTTGCATTGTCGAATCAATCAATTTCAACTGTGAACTTCGTCCAACTAAATGTATGGCAAAATTCCGCTATCGCCAAAAAGATATTCCCGTAGAAATAACATATTTGAACGAGAAGGAAGTGCAACTACATTATCAAGGAGTAAAAGCCGTAACACCAGGACAAGCCTGTGTTTTCTACGATAAAGATATTTGCCTCGGAGGAGGAATCATCAAAGAAGTACAAAAATTTGACACTAAATTGTGGTATTTATTATAAAAAGTTGACAGAATTTTATCTTGACTATTTACACAAAGAAAGATAGAATGTATTTAGGAGGAATGATCAAATGGAGAGTTTGAATCACATTTTAACGGAGCTAGGAATTTCAAAAGTGCGTTTAGCAAAGTATTTAGGCGTTTCTAGACAAATGTTATACAATTACTTAGCTACTCCACATTTAGAAGACTGGCCCAAAGAAAAAGCAGCCAAACTCCTAAGTCTACTAGGAATCAAAGAAGAAAAAGACTTATCATCACTAAATGTGAATGGAGAATATATCATTGAAGTAGAAGGAAGATTAAACGAAGGCGTAAAAGATACTTCAAATAAAGAAGTCATTGCTGACTTAAAAGGGTTTAACAAAAAAGAACAAGAAATCTTAGCGGATATCATCACGTTATTAAAAGAAAAATTATCTGAAGACAAAAGCAAAGACACTTATAATACGTATCGCTATCTTTATCATTTTCTACAATCGTTAGAAACAAACAAAGAACTAAGATACATTTTAGGATATATGTCTAAATCGTTAGGATTTACAGAACCAATGGAATTTGCATTCAATAAAGATCAACAATTTATCTTTGAAAGTATCTTATTTTCAGCAATGACTCTATACAATAATGGCGGAGCATCGCGAACCAAACTTGCGGAAAGCCATCGTCGTTTTGTACAAGATATCGAACACAAAAACGAAGAAAAACTAAGTAGAACTCAAGAACTAAATACCATCAAAGTACAAGCATTAAAAGAATTAGGATACACAGCAATCACAGAAGATAATGCCAAAGAAGTCTTCGAAAAAATAGCAGAAATCCAATCTCGTAAAGTATAAGACAAAATAACATTTGTTTTATACTTTTTTATAAAAAGATTGAAAAAACATTTTCTCCTTTGATATACTAAAATAAGTATAAAATAGAGTAGGGGAATAATGTTATGAGTGATGAAAAGAAAATTAGAATAGTTATATTAATCATTTTTATCTTCACAATGTTTTGTTATGCCAATATATTAATGGAGAACAACAATAACAAAGAACCACAAGAAAACATCCAACCGAAAGAAAAACAAGATCAAATAAATAAGGATCAATTGAACAAATTACAAAGTTTGATGAAACAAAATTTAATTTCAAAGGAAAACATCGACGAATTGTATCAATTTCCTGGTCATAACAAACAATAAATCGTAGTTCGAATAATTATCCTTCTAAAACAAAAAACTCGCTTAAAACGAGTTTTTATAGTATAAAAGGATAATAACAAGGAATATAGAACTTCCTATAATATATATTATGTTAACTTCTTTATAGAATAATTTCAAATTCAATATTATTACTAACAATACCTGAATAAAATAAAATATGATAAGTATCTCGTTTTGGTACATCGTATACAATGGTATAAGTTGTTTTTTGTTTAGACGGTATCGTAATTGCATCCGATGATGACACATTATGATATGTCTTACCATCAATTAATAATTGATAACTAGTATCTGCAGAAATTATCTGTGACGTTTTATCCGTATTTTCTATTTCAAATTCAACAATCAAAAACTGATCATGAATCGGTTTTTCTAGTTGATCAATAGATTCAACAATACGGTAATCGGTCATAACAAGATTAAAAGAATCGATCTTTGCATCTTCATGAAGGAGAAAACTAGTTTTATTCGTTCCTTCCTTTAAAGAAAGGTCATTACAACCAAACAAGAAACAAGATACAACAAACAATAAAATAATTTTTTTCATCATGATCACCCTACTCTTATTATAAGAAAAAAATAGGGGAGTTTCAATGAAATTTGTATAAAAGAAAACGTTTTTGACATAATAATAATGTAATGGAGGTTAATATGAAAACAAATCATAATATCAAGTGTGATGTAGAAAGTTGCAAACACAACAATTGCAAGGAAAACTGTTGTTCCTTAGATGAAATTAAAGTAAGTTGTACATGTAATAGTGATGACGCAACGGAAAAAGAGGTAACAATATGCGAAAACTTTGAATGTGATTCATGTACTAAAAATGATCAAGATAATGACTAACTCCCCTATTCTTTTCTCTTTAAAATAGAAAAAACGTAAATAAAATGAGTTTACGTTTTTTTAATATAACCTAATCTAATTGATCTAAAACACTATCACCAAAAGGTGGAAGTGGAATATCAAAATTCTCTGCAATTGTCGCACCAATAGCTGCAAATGTTTCTAGAGGTTCCAATCTCTTTGGATCTTTAAAATTTCGACTGAAAAAGATAACAGGGACATTCTCTCTAGTATGATTGGTTCCACTAAAAGTTGGATCATTCCCATGATCAGCCGTAATAATCAACAAATCATCAGTTCCTAATTTATTTAACATCAAAGGGATTTCGACATCGAGTTCTTCGATTGCTTTCGCATATCCTTCAAGATTCCTTCGATGTCCTTCCGTATCAAAGTCACTCAAATTACAAAAACAAAGTCCAGTAAAGCTTTTATCCATCACACTACTAAATTTGTTAATTCCCTCTCGATTGTTTTCTGCTTTCATCACTTTCGTAATCCCCTCTCCATCGAAAAGATCACTAATTTTTCCAATACTAATAACGTGATATCCTCGCTCTTTCATACAATCCAAAACAGAATTTTGTGGCGGTTTAACGGCATAATCTTTTCGATCTGTCGTAAACCGAAATTTCCCAGGTTTTCCCGTAAAAGGCCTTGCAATCACTCGTCCGATACGCAAATCTTCACGAAACGTAATTTTACGAATTTTCTCACAATACTGATATAATTGTGCTGGAGAAATGATATCTTCATGTGCGGAAACCTGCAAATTAGAATCACTAGAAGTATAAACAATTAACGAACCATAATTCATTTGACTCTCGCCGAGCGCCGCAATAATTTGTTCAGCCTCCCCTACTTTATTTCCAATGACTCGTCTACCCGTCACCCGTTCAATTTGATCGATAAGCTCCCTTGGAAACCCTCTTTCATGAAAAGTATGAAATGGATACTGATTTCGAACCCCCATCATTTCATAATGGCCTACCATCGTATCTTTCCCCAAATTAGTAGGTTTCGCAATCGTATAATAAGCATCTACTTCAGAGTTTTCATCCATATTGATAGTATTTAAAAAACCAAGTTTCTTAAGATTTGGAATAAATAAATCGTATTGTTCTCGAATGTGTCCCAAAGTAGAAGAACCGACATCACCATAGCGATCAGCATCTTGTGCTTCCCCTACTCCTAACGAATCTAATACTAGTAAAAATACTCTTTTAAAACGCATAATACCTCTCCTTTACTCTTTCCTATCTCGAGGATGATACATATGATATTCCTCTTTCATTTGTTCATTCGAAATATGAGTATAAATTTTTGTAGTAACAACATCAGAGTGTCCCAACAATTCTTGAATACTTCGAAGATCCGTTCCTCTTTCTAATAAATGTGTCGCAAAACTATGTCGCAAAGTATGAGGAGACACATTAGAAGGAAGACCTTTCTTAGAAAGCAAATCCTTAATAATTAAAAAGAAAGCCTGCCTCGAAATTCCCTTGCCATGATTATTGAGAAAGAGCATATCCGAGCGACATGGTTTGACGAGCAAATGCCTAACACTCAAATAAGATAAAAGGGAATCCCTTGCATATTCCCCCAAAGGAACCATTCTCTCTTTACTTCCTTTTCCCATAATGCGAATAATACAATTTTCATAATCGATATCATTCATGGTAAGACCAACTAATTCGCTAACACGAAGTCCTGTACCATACATTAATTCTAACATAGCTTTATTGCGATAGTCAAATGGCGTCTTTAAAGGAATATCCAAAAGCTTATCCACTTCTTCAACACTCAAAGCACGAGGAAGTTTCTTTTGAAGTTTAGGCCGACTAACAAAACAAGCCACATCTTGGTTCACTAATTTCTCACGATATAAATATTGATGAAAACTCTTAATACTCGTAAGTTTATGGGCAACGGTACTCACTTCATCGTTATGAGCCTCTAACGCTTTTAAATAGCTTAAAATATGATGGGTCTTAATATCGCGACAAGAAGAAATTCCTTCCTCCCGTAAAAAAGATAAGTATCCTTCTAAATCGTATCGATAGGACAAAAGAGTATGCGAAGAAAGACCCTTTTCAATAGAACAGTATTGTAAATAATCTTTTAGATTAAAATCAAGTTCCATCTTATCACCACTTTAATATTTATTATACACGAATTTGGAAGAAAGTGCTATTCCCTTGTAGAAAGGAAATAAAAAATGATATAATAAAAAAAGGTGATCAAGATGAACAATGAACCTCTCGCTAAAAAATTAGCTCCCAAACATGTATCGGAAATCATTGGACAAAAACATCTTTTAGGAGAAAATCAAGTGTTGTCTAATTTATTGAAAAACAAAAAATTATTTTCGATGATTTTATATGGAAAGCCAGGCATAGGAAAAACGTCTATTGCCAACGCAATAGTAAACGACTTAGGAATACGTTACCGCTTTTTTAACGCTGTAATCAACAATAAAAAAGATTTTGATATCATTTGCGAAGAAGCCAAAATGTATGGTGGAATTGTCCTCGTCATGGATGAAATTCACCGTTTAAATAA
Source organism: uncultured Muribaculaceae bacterium (assembly GCA_964546995.1). GTDB lineage: Bacteria > Bacillota_I > Bacilli_A > RF39 > UBA660 > CAZJKO01. The sequence goes on from CAZJKO010000006.1 coordinate 12,794, forward strand.
AGATAAACAAGACCTACTTTTACCGAATTTAGAAAGTGGTCTAATTACCTTAATTGGTATGACAACATCGAATCCCTATCACGCCATCAATCCTGCCATCAGATCGAGGTGTCAACTATTCGAATTAAAAGAATTAGAGCAAGAAGAAATCAAAGAAGGCCTAAAGAGAGCGATAAAGCATCCTGATTTAGAAGGAATCGACATAGAGGAAAAGACAATCGATTACATCGCAACCCTCTCTGGAAACGATCTTCGATATGCTTACAATCTATTAGAAATTGCTTTTTACGCATCGACGGACAAACGTATTACCATCGATCACATAAAAAAAATAAATAATAAACCTGTTTTCTTTCACGATAAAAACGAAGATGGTTACTACGATGTTCTAAGTGCCTTTCAAAAATCGATAAGAGGAAGCGATGTCCATGCTGCCCTACACTATTTAGCAAGACTGATCGAAGCGGGAGATTTAGATAGTATCTATCGTCGAATGAGTGTCATTGCCTACGAAGATATCGGTCTGGCTAACCCATCGATCGGACCAAAAGTCATGGCTGCCATTCATGCATCAGAATTAGTAGGACTTCCTGAAGCAAGAATTCCCCTAGGAACGATCGTCACAGAAATGGCCTTATCTCCCAAATCTAACACAGCTCACATCGCCCTCGATAAAGCCTTAGAAGACATCGAAACAGGAACAACTGGATCCATACCCAAACACATCAAAAATGGAAGTCCAGACTATCTTTATCCCCATGATTTTGAAAACAGTTATGTCGTTCAACAATACCTACCGGATAAGTTGAAAGATAAACAGTACTACCAACCAAAAACAAATGGTTATGAAGCAAATATATATAGCACCTATCAAACCATCGAACGATTAAAAAAAGAAAAAAAGAACGCAAAAACAAGGAATTGAAAGGCGTTTTTTTATTTAGGAAAACAAACGATTGAACCAAACACAAAAAGCATGCAAAACATGCTTTTATTCTTGATTTTTCTTTACAAATTGCTCAAATTGGGTAATCTCACTATCACGAAGAGCAGTTTCACTCAACTGTTCGAATAGTTTCTTTTGGTCACGTGAAAGCTTCTTTGGTGTAACAATTTTCATGACGAGATACATATCTCCCTTACGTCGCATCGATTCATTATCGATTCCTTTTCCTTTGATACGTTGCTTATCGCCGTGATCTGTCCCAGCGGGAACAGTAAGCTTTACATTGCCGTAGAGTGTTGGAATATCTTTCTTACATCCCAAGACTGCTTCCGTAATCGTAAGCGGTACTTCTAGATAAATATCGTCGTGATCTCTTACAAAGAATTCGTGCTCTGAAACAACAAATTCTAAATAAAGATCGCCATTGGCACCACCATTGTTACCTGCTCCACCCTTACCTGGAACACGAAGTCGATTTCCTGTATCGACTCCCTTAGGTACCGTAACACTGATCGTTTGATTCTTCTTAATTCGTCCCTTTCCTCGGCATTCTGGACAACTCTTCTCGTAAGTTTTACCTTTTCCATGACACGTAGGACAAGTGGTCTTTGTAAGAAACGAACCAAATAAAGTTCTCTGTTCAGAGGTAATCGTACCACTACCGTGACATTCCTCACACGTTTTCTCATCGAAGCCACCTTTACCATGACAATGTTCACATTCTTCCATAACATCGAGAGTAATATCTTTTTTGCAGCCAAACACAGCTTCTTCAAAAGACAGCTTCATTCTCATCAATGTATCACTACCACGAGTAGAACGATTGCTAGAACGAGACCCAAACGAAGAGGACGAAAAACCTCCTCCGAAAATATTGTCAAAGATATCCGAAAAGTCGAATCCCGAAGCATCGAATCCACCAAAGCCAGAGAATCCACCTGGACCCCCTTGTTCAAAGGCAGCGTGTCCAAATTGATCGTATTGCTTCCGTTTGTTCTCATCCGATAAAACAGCATAAGCTTCTTGAACTTCTTTAAACTTTTCTTCCGCATCAGCTTCTTTATTAATATCTGGATGATACTTCTTTGCTAAACGCCGAAAAGCACTCTTCAACTCATCTTGTGTTGCACTCTTACTAACACCCAACACTTCATAATAATCTCTTTTGGCCATACTTCTTTTCCTTTCTTCAAAATAACACAAGACAAAGTTCTAGTCTCCTAGAACTTTACCCTTTTATTTTTCTTCAAACTCAGCATCTTTTACATCGCTATCTGTATTGGTATTAGCACTGCTATCTCCTTCAGATTGTTGATTTGCTTGTTGCTTCTTTTGAATGTTTTCATAAACTTTCGTAGCAAGAGCCATCGCTTTTTCCATAAGTTTTTCTTTCTTCGTCTTAATTTCTTCGATATCGTTCTTTTCTAACGCATCTTTAACATCCTTGATAAGTGTCTCTGCTTCTTCTTTTTCTTTCGCATCGATCTTATCTCCTAAATCTTTAATTGATTTTTCTGTTTGGAACACAAGTTGTTCTGCTTCGTTCTTAAGATCTGCTTCTTCCTTACGTTTCTTATCCGCTTCTTTGTTTTCTTCTGCTTCCTTCATCATCTTATCGATTTCTTCTTCAGATAAAGAGGTATTGGAAGTAATCGTAATCTTTTGTTCTTTATTCGTTCCAAGATCTTTAGCCGTAACGTTTACAATACCGTTGGCATCGATATCAAATTTAACTTCAATTTGAGGAACACCACGAGGCGCTGCAGGAATATCGGTAAGTTGGAAACGTCCAAGTGTTTTGTTATCAGCAGCCATACTACGCTCTCCTTGAAGAACATGAATATCGACAGCAGGTTGATTATCAGCAGCCGTTGAGAACACTTGACTCTTAGAGGTTGGAATCGTCGTATTACGTTCAATTAATACAGTCATAACCCCACCGAGCGTTTCAATACCAAGAGAAAGTGGTGTAACATCAAGTAGGACAATATCGTTCACTTCTCCTGTCAACACGCCACCTTGAATAGCAGCACCCATACTAACAACTTCATCAGGGTTAACTTCTCGACTAGGCTCTTTACCCAATTCTTTTTTAATTAAATCGTAGACCATAGGAATACGAGTAGATCCACCGACAAAGATCACTTTATCTAAATCACTGGCTTTTACTTTTGCATCTTTCATCGCATTTCGAACTGGCGTTAAAGTACTTTCAACCAAATCACGAATCAATTCTTCGAATTTAGCACGCGTTAATGTCAAATCTAAATGAAGTGGACCATTTTCTCCTTGAGAAATAAATGGCGCAGAAATTTGTGTAGAAGTAACACCAGATAAATCTTTCTTTGCTTTTTCAGCAATTTCTTTCAAACGTTGCATAGCCATCTTATCTTGAGATAGATCAATTCCATTTTCTTTCTTAAAGGTTTCAACCAAATAATCCAAGATTCTCTTATCGAAGTCATCTCCACCTAAATGATTGTTACCATTCGTCGATTTAACCTCGAAGACACCATCGCCAAGTTCCATAATCGAAACATCGAAAGTACCTCCACCTAAATCGTATACCAAAACGGTTTGATTCTTTTCTTGTTTATCTAATCCATAAGCAAGAGCCGCAGCAGTAGGTTCGTTAATAATGCGTTCTACTTCAAGTCCTGCAATCTTACCGGCATTCTTCGTTGCTTGACGTTCTGCATCGTTAAAGTAAGCAGGAACCGTAATAACAGCACGATCCACTTTTTCACCTAAATAGCTTTCAGCATAATCCTTCATATAAGATAGAATCATGGCAGATACTTCTTCAGGGGAATATTTCTTTCCTTCCACTTCTACTTTTTCTTTTGTTCCCATCAAACGCTTAATACTAGAAATCGTATTAGGATTTGTGATCGCTTGACGTTTTGCTGCATCACCAACAATACGTTCTCCATTTTTAAATGCCACAACCGAAGGAGTCGTTCTTCCTCCTTCTGGATTTGGAATAACTTTAGGACTTCCTCCTTCCAAAACAGATACACAACTATTTGTTGTACCAAGGTCAATACCAATTACTTTACTCATGATTATCTTCTCCTTTATTATTTTCTTCTAATTTATTTACTTTAACACCACTAGGTCGAATGACTCGATCTTTAAGCCGATACCCTTTTAATAATACTTCTAAAACGGTATTATCAGGAAAATGAGGATCATTTTCCACTAGTAGTGCTTCACTGGTCATAGGATCGAATTCCTTTCCTTGACAAAGAATCTCTTCCACCCCAAAACTCTTTAAAATTTCGACCATTTGAGCATACATCATCTTGAATCCTGATAAGAACTTTGACACTTCATCATCGAGATTATGATCATCTAATTTAATCGCTCGTTCAAAATTATCCATGATAGGTAAAAGTTCCAAAATCAAATCTTGATTCGCATACTTAAGGCGATTTTGAGTTTCTTCTTCTTTTCTTCTTCGAAAATTGACAAGTTCTGCTTGGGCATACTGTATTTTTCCTTCAAGATCTTTTTTTTCTTCTTCAAGTGCCTCAATTTTCTCTTGCCATTTCAAAGAATCTTTCTTCTTTTTCTCTTCCTTTTTATGATCTTTGTTCTTACAAGAACACTCATTCTCACAAGAACATGCTTTTTTCTTTTCTTCCTGTTCCATCACATGATCTCCTTACTGTTCAATATTATTTTTAATAAACTCAAGCATCGATACAACACGATCGTATTCCATTCTCTTAGGGCCAATAATGGCAATGGTTCCTTCTTCAAGAGGCGTCTTATACTTTGTCTTAATGACCGTCATATCGCGATCGATATTGTTTTCTTCCCCAATCTTAATGACAATATTGTGCTCATCATCGGTTTCCATGCTTTCCATACTTTCAAGTATAGTTTTATCATCTAATTTCTCAAAAATATTGCGAATTTTATCGATATTGTTAAATTCTGGTTGCTTCAAGATGTTATTCTTTCCAACCACATTGATATTTTGATTTTGAAAATCAGAAAACACATGATAGAACGCATTGTAAATTTGTTCATGTTGGGACACATACTGTCCAATGATTGGCTTAATTTCATACTCTAATTTGACACTAACTTCATCGATTGGAGTTCCCACAATCAAATTGTTAATCAAACTGACAACTTTCTTCACTTCATCTAAAGATACGCCATCAATTTGAATGTTCTTATGTTCGACATGTCCTTTGTCTGTAACAACAATGACGACCATCGCATTAGCATCGATCGAAACGACATCAATTTGCTTTAACAAATTGTCGTGCGACGTATTTCCCAAAACGATCGATGTATAACTCGTCATATCGGAAATAAGCTGCAAACTTTTAGAAATACAATCAGATAATGCAAGCTGTTGATTATGAAAAATAATCTGTAACTTCAACATATCTTCAGCATTCATCTTCTTAAGTTCCATCAAATGATCGACATAGTAACGATACCCTTCTTCACTAGGAACCCGTCCACTAGAAGTATGGGTCTTTTCAAGAAGACCTTCTTCCTCAAGTGAAGCCATCTCATTACGAACCGTTGCACTAGAACACTTTAATGTCTTACAAATCAAATTAGAACTAACTGGCTTTGCTAATTTAATGTACTGCTCGACAATTAACTTTAAAATGTTTTCTTGTCTTTTGCTGAGCACTTCCATCGCCTCCTAGTTTCCCTAGCTTTTCTAGCACTGTTCTTTCTCAAGTGCTAATATTATTATATGCACGAAATTAGCAGAAGTCAACATCTTTTGCTAAAAACTTTAAAAAAAGAAAAAAAACATGTCAATAACATGCTTAAAAACTGATTAATGATCGGTAATAGTGACTGTAAGATAATTCTTTTTACGATGAATCGTTCCCGTCTTAAGTAATAAATCAGGATTTTCTACATCATCTACATCACAATAAATAATGTGATTAAAATAAAAACTTCGACCAGTCAAATTAACCACGGTTTCTAAATCAGGATTACTACCAGGATTCAGCCGATCTCTCAAAAACGCACACCTTCCAATCGACGTCACACTAGAAGGAATGGTAATCGTTTTAAGATTTTCATAAGCAAAAGCAAATTCTCCGATTGACTTAACCCCTTCAGGAATGACGACACTATTGATAGTTGCATCAATGCCCCAAGTGGTACCAGCACCCCAAAAAGCATCTTTACCAATCGACACAACTTTGACTCCATCGATCATATCAGGAATAACGACATCCTTATGGGTACGATGACAACGATAATCCGTAATCGTTCCAGTCTTAGCATCGAAAACAAAACACTCTCGATCAAAAGATGGACGATTTTTGACATACTCGTCCGCTTTTTGATTCAAATAGTTCTCAACATCATCAATAAAATGAGCATTACTTTGCTTACTCGAATGAAGAGTAGCAAGAAGACCGCCCAAAACCAAAACAGTAATCAATAACATTCCATAAAGAATCGTCGAAATAGCAAAACCTCTATTATTTTCCCTCATACTTATGCACCTCTTTCTTTATTACACGAAAAATACAGGATACACTTATCCTGTATTAAAACACATCAAAGAAGTGACAAAGCCTATTTGTCTAGTAAGGTCCCCCCCCCGCATGGATTTGTTCACTAATAACATCCCGATCACTTCTTTCTATTTACCTATCTTTATTATAATACAACGAAGCAAAGATCACAATCGTTTATAAATAAAAATAGCTTTATCTTGATACGTTCTTTCCTTCCATAATGTATAATTCTCTCCACAATCGGGCGTTTCTTGAGCCGAAACTTCACAAACAACAAGACCATCTTTTCGAATTAAATCATATTCGATAATGAAAGAAAGAAGCGAAGAAATAATGCGATCTTTATAAGGAGGATCTAAAAAAATGAGATCAAAAACAACAGGAGCTTCCTTTAACTTCACTAACGCTTTTAAATAATCTAAGCAAAGCACTGTAACATTCTGTTCTACGCCCAACATAGAAGCATTTTCATAAATAACCTTAACGGCTTTTTGATTATGATCGACAAACCACACTTTGCTAGCCCCACAACTAAGAGCTTCAAAACCCAAATTACCACTCCCTGCAAATAAATCGAGGACCACCTTCCCATCGAGATGATCCTGAATCATTCCAAATAGCGATTCTTTCACTCGACTCATCGTTGGCCTCGTTCCCGAAATATCGTATCCTTTTAACATTCGACCTTTATATAAACCTCGAATAATTCTCATAAATTACACTTCCTAACAGGAGTAAGTTTCTTAAGACGTTGATTAATAGCAAGCGTTAAAAAGAACAGTTCATTTTCCAAATGCTTATATAACTGAAAATCCTCATTCTTATAAATTTGCATCTTGAGTTGTTCTTTTTCTAAAGAAACACCATCGCCAAGTTCATGGTATGCTCGAATCATTTGGATCAACTCTTCATTTTCTTGTACTTTCTTTTTTTGATCTAAAAATCGTATGACTGTATCCGTCTTGTCAATTTCTTTTTCAATTTCTTCTATCTTTGCTAGATAATGTTCATTCATAGTTTCACGTCCCTTTCTATCATATCAAAAACAAAGAAAAAGAAAAAGAACTTTTACCGAATCACATCAATAAAAGTTCTTAACATATCAATACTTCTAGCCAGTTGATTGATTTTATCTCCCGCAGTAAGTTTATAGCGATGCTTCATTTCTTCTTCCATCTGCTTAATACTAGAAGGATCGCGATTTAACTCTTTATACCAATGAGAGTTTTCTCTTAAATAACGATACAAATAAGGATCGTTTTTAATTTGCATTTGTAATTCGACTGTCATAATCAATCCTCAAAATATTTATACATTGGTCTAGGTTCATAAGGTTTTTGCATCACTTGCTTTTCTTTTCCGAACCCTAACTCCTGTACAACCGTTAGTGCTTTCTGAAGATTGCCAACACCTTTACGTAACGTATCCAAATCGACTTGTTTCAAAAACCGAGTAAGTTCTTGAAAAGAAAGATCTTTTTTTTCTTTTCCTGTTGATTGCTTTTCAAAATAAGGATTCCAAACGTCGTTCGTCTCCCCATACAATTCGTACATTTCATAGAATTTTTGCCACGTCATCCCCTCTTTATTTACATGTTTAGTAAGTTCTGGATGATGTCTCACAAACCCTTTAAATTCTTCTTTTCCCATAAAGATCACCTACTCTATGGTATGCAAAAGAACCGACAAATTGCTTAAAATTCGAAAATCTATATAATTTCTTCCTCCTCATCTTGATTCAAAAAATCATCGATAGTCATCAGTTTATCGTCAATTTCTTTTAAGGATATGTTTTCATTTTTAGGAAGAGGTTCTTCCTCGCTCGGTACGAGCACCACCTCTTCTTTTTTTGAAAGAGTTGCTAAGAGAAAAGCATCAGAAAGGACTTCTTTTGTAAGTTGACTTCCCGTAGAATAGCGATCTAAAATAGGAAGTTCTGTTGCTTTTAAAATCGTGATATCGCGTCCTTTAATACCAATATGATTTTTCGAAGAAGTAACGAATGTTTTTAATACATGATAAGGATTTGTCTTTACTTCACGAAGAAGCAACAATCCACGTCGAGCACGAGTTGCCTTTTCGAACTCAGATAACTTAACTCGCTTTCCTGTACCTTTATCGGTAAGAACAATCATTGAGTCAACTTGCTCTTCATCGAAACAAGACAAACTAACCACTTCATCTTCTTTTAAATTGATCCCCTTAACACCACTCGTCTTAAGCCCAACGACTGGAACAGAAGATAGATCGAACCATAACCCATATCCATTTTTAGTACTCAAGAAAATAGATGAATGTGCAAGACTTGCCCCTACCATACGATCCTCATTTTTTAACTTCATACAAACAGTAGGCTTCGTATAACGGGTAAGCTTAAAGTCTTTTAATGAGGTACGTTTTACCATACCGTCCTTACTAGCCATTAAAACGGTAATATTTTGATCGAAATCGTAGACAGGAATAGCCGCAATTAACTGTTCTTCAGGATCGAGTTTAATGATATTGCTAATGTGTTTTCCTAGTTCTTTCCATTTCAAATCAGGAATTTCATAAACAGGAACATATAGATAATTACCTAAATTCGTAAACAACAATAATGTATCTTGCGTATTCATCTCTAAAATAGCAAGTGCATAATCTAAATCTTTAAGAAGTGGTTCATCCCCAGAAGCTTGGTAACTTCGAAGACTCGTTCGTTTAACATAACCATCTTTCGTAACCAAAACGATAACATCTTCTTTTGGAATCATGACTGTGGTATCGATTTTAATTTCCGTAATTTCTTCTTTTACATCTGTAATACGAGGTGTTCCATATTCCTTTTTAATCTTACGAAGTTCTTCTTTCATCACATTCTTAAACAATTCTTCATTGCTTAAAATGGCTTCGAGACCAGTGACGATTTTTTGAAGATTTTGCATTTCTTCTTCCAAAAGAGTAACGTCTGTATTCGTCAAACGATAAAGTTGTAACGTCACAATCGCTTCTGCTTGTAATTCAGTAAAAGCAAATTCTTCCATCAAATTGACTTTCGCATCCGCTTTATTCTTACTCTTTCGAATGGTATGAACGACTTCGTCCAAAATAGAAATACATTTAATGAGTCCTTCGACAATATGAAGTCTTGCTTTTGCATGAGCAAGATCGAACTCAGTCCGTTTGGTAATGATCTCTTTTTGATGAGCAATGTACGCATCCAAAATATCTAAAATTCCTAATAGTTTAGGACGACGATTGACAATAGCAATCATATTAAAGTTATAGGATATTTGAAGTTCTGTATTCTTTAAAAAATAGTTCAAAATAAGCTCTCTATTGGCATCTTTTTTGAGATCGACAGCAATACGTAAACCATCGCGATCGGATTCATCGCGCACTTCGAGAATGCCATCGATTTTTTTATCGATTCTAATATCATCCATTTTGCGAACAAGTTGAGCTTTATTTACTTCGTAAGGAATTTCTGTAATGATTAACGACACTTTTCCTTTTTCTTCTTCGAAATGCGTTCTACTTTTAACGATAATGCGTCCACGACCCGTTTCATAGGCTGAGCGAATCCCATCGATACCTTCGATAATTCCCCCTGTCGGGAAATCAGGGCCCTTGACAAGATTCATCATCGTATCCAATCGGCAATTCGGATTGTCGATGCGATGAATGGTCGCATCGATCACTTCTCCTAAATTGTGTGGTGGAATATTGGTAGCATACCCTGCAGAAATTCCCGTTGCACCATTGACCAAAAGATTCGGATATCGAGCAGGAAGCACCGTTGGCTCTAGCCTCGTATCGTCGAAATTTGGCGCAAACACAACCGTATCTTTATCAATATCACGCAAAAGTTCATTACTAATTTTAGAAAGACGTGCTTCCGTGTAACGATAAGCAGCAGGACTATCCCCATCGATACTACCATTGTTACCATGCATATCGATATAGGGTGCTTTCATCTTCCAATCTTGGCTCATACGAACCATGGCATCGTAAATCGAAGTATCGCCATGAGGATGATAATTACCAATGACGTCCCCAACGGTTTTAGCACTCTTACGATATCCCTTATCGTAGGTATTTTTCTCCCGATACATCGAATAAAGAATTCGTCTTTGTACTGGCTTCAACCCATCACGAACATCAGGAATGGCCCGATCTTGAATAATGTATTTTGAATAACTTCCAAAGCGTTCCCCCATAATTTCTTCTAACGCATACTCTTGAATTTTTTCAATGACATTTTTCACACCATCACCCCTTTAGCAAGACTAGTATCTTGCCTTTTCGAAACGACTCCCTCTCTTGTCTCTTCCACTAATTCGTGAAGAACAGCACTATAACGTTCCAAAACCCGCGATACTTGCTGATCTTCCCCTTTTAAACACTGAATCATATTGTTCGTATAAATAAAGTTTAACGCCGTCTCATATACATCATTTCGAAGAACGAGTTTCGAAGAAGAAACCCCAAAGTAATCCCTCATACAAAAATCACTAGAATAGTGACTCGTCGCATAAAGACGTGCTTTATCGAAATCATCATTATCGACATGGGATAAAATGCGTTCTAGATAAAGATCAGACTTTTCTGGATCTAGTTTTAAAAAGATCGGAAAAATATCATCTTTACTAATCTTATTTTGTCGAAATAAATAGAAAATGACGTATCCAAACCCTGCATAATGAGAAAGAATCGTCCTCATATCTTTTTGAATAAAAGCCATACTACATCCTCCACTAATTAATATTGTAATCGTCTTCTAACGAAAATTCGACATTTTCTTCAATCCAGTCTTTTCGTGGTTCGACATTATCTCCCATTAAAACACTCACCCTTTTTTCCGCAAGAAGAGCATCGTTAATGTTTACACGAATCAACGTACGAGTACTTGGATTCATCGTTGTCTCTGCAAGTTGATCAGGATTCATTTCACCAAGTCCTTTATATCGTTGTACTTCACATTTTCGATTTCCAACCATTTCTTTCATTTCAGAAACACTATAGGCATACTTTACATCTTTTCCTGATGAAATCTTAAATAAAGGAGGAAGCGCAATATAAAGACGTCCTGCTTCGATTAACGGTCTCATATAACGATAAAAGAACGTAAGAAGCAAACACTGAATGTGTCCACCATCTTCATCAGCATCGCTCATAATGATCACTTTGTTGTATTCACATTCGTTAATATCGAAGTTAGAACCATAGCCTGCTCCAATCGTATAGATCATCGTATTGATCTCTTCGTTTTTTAAAATATCTTCGACTTTGGCCTTCTCTGTATTAATAACTTTACCACGTAATGGAAGAATTGCTTGGAATTTGCGATCTCGTCCCTGTTTTGCCGAACCACCAGCAGAATCTCCCTCGACTAAGAAAAGTTCTTTCTGCATCTTATCGCGCGATTGAGCAGGAGTAAGCTTGCCAGATAAAGCCCGATCTTTTGGATTTTTACTTTTCCCTTTACGTGCTTCTTCTCTTGCCTTACGTGCCGCTTCTCTCGCCATCTTACTTTTTAATGACTTATCGATAATATCGGTCGCAATCTTCTTGTTTTCTTCCAAAAAGAACTGTAGTTTTTCGGAAACGATCGCTTCGACAGCTGTCCTTGCACTAGGTGTTCCCAATTTTCCCTTCGTTTGTCCTTCAAATTGAAGAAGTGCTTCCGGAATCTTCAAACTAATAACTGCCGTCAACCCTTCTCGAACATCGCTACCTTCAAATGCTTTCTCTTTGCCTTTAATAAAGCCATTGTTTTTCGCATAATCGTTAAAAGCACGTGTCAAAGCCGTCTTAAAACCAACTTCATGCGTACCCCCATCGTTCGTTTTAACATTGTTGACAAACGATACAATATTCTCTTGATACGTATCGGTATACTGCATAGCAATATCAACTTCGATCTTATCTTTTACTCCAGAAAACATCAACACCTTATGGAGTGTCGTCTTATCTTCATTCAAATATTCGACAAACGCTTCTAACCCATTTTCGTAATAGAACTTCGCTTCCTTTTCATCTTCTTCATCGACCACTTCAATCGTAAGTCCTTTAAGAAGAAAAGCGGACTCTTGCATACGTTCACAAATCACCGTAAAGGAAAAATTAGTATTCGAAAAAATGGTATCGTCAGGTAGAAACCGCACAGTAGTACCCGTACGATTCGTCGTTCCTATTTTCTTTAATGGGGAAGCAACGTGACCACCATTTTCAAATCGAATCGCATACTCGCCCTTATCGTGGCGAATCACAACCTCCATCCAGCGACTCAAAGCATTGACGACACTAGCACCAACTCCATGGAGTCCCCCAGACACTTTGTACCCTGCTTCTTCAAATTTACCACCAGCATGCAAAACCGTAAAAATAACTTCTGGAGTACTCTTTCCAGAAGCATGCATCCCAACGGGAAGTCCGCGACCATGATCCTCTACACTAATGCTTTTATCACGATGAATCGTAATTTTAATATAATTTCCAAACCCATTGATCGCTTCATCGATAGAATTGTCGACGATCTCCCAAACCAAATGGTGTAACCCTCTACGATCAGTAGATCCAATGTACATACCAGGACGCTTTCTAACAGCTTCTAACCCCTCTAAAATCTTAATCGAATTCTCATCGTATTTTAATGCCATCCTATCCACTCCCATTACTTTCTACAATGCTATTATAACCAAAAAAAAGACATCTTTCAATTCATTTGTCTTTTTTTTACAGATTTATTTTATCTCTTTCGATCTTTATATCAATTCATAATAAATCCGCTTTACGAATGACGACAACAGGTCGAATCGGAAGAGACTTCGCAGGATTTGCATCACCAACGTATCCTTCTACAAAAGAAGCAGCACCAAGACTCGTATAACTTTCTCCTTTCTCATTATCGTTTTCTTCAAGCCAAGAAAAAGTATTCATCGTCCAAGTGTGAGAATTAGTTAGCCACTTAGGCCGATTTTGCCGATAAGGATCCAAATCGAGAGCTTCCTGAACAGATAATAACCTTGCTTTCGCCGTCCTAGTAGGCCAACTTCTATAAGTAAATGGAGATCGCATATAATGAGCATGAGGACTATAACATTTGCCTTCCTTAATCGCATGACTATCATCCCAATAACACTCGCGATGATAATGAATCCATTCACTTCTTGCAAAAAGTGTCGTACCAATCGTATACTCTTGATCGACAACATGTTTCCAACTGCTCGTTTCTTGTTCTAATTTTTCCACTGCCGTTACAGGTCCTTTATTACAAGTATAACCATATAACCTATCATAATATTTAGTTTTAGTACTACTAGCATCCCACGCTGCCCAACCAATTGCATCTCGACCAATCATAGTCAAGGTATTACCATTATCGTACATAACATAGAAAGTTTTAGTGGTACTAGAATTAACCTTATACTTGATAATTGTTCCAGCGATATAGGTAGTCTGTGGTCCAATATCTTGACACGTCTCTTCATCACCCGTAATACAATTAGGTTCTTCGTACTTGAAGATCACACCACCTGGCTTATTGACGACCTCTTCTACATACTCATCGGCATATTTATTTAGATAGTCTTCGACATCATCGAGTAACCGATCATTACTTCTTTTACTGGAACTTAACGTGGCAAATAAACCACCTAAGATCAATACTGCCATTAAAAGCATCCCATATAGTATCGTCGATATTGCAAATCCCTTTTCATTTAGCTTCATTCTATTCACCTAACTTTATTATAGTAAAAAAGAGATTTTTTTTCAATCTCTTTTTTCAAGTTCTAGATAAGAAATAACTTCCTTTACTGTTTTTTCAAAATCATCATAATGAACATCGAACCATACCACGGGAAGTTGATGTCGAAAAAACGTATACTGTCTTTTCGCATAATGTCTAGAATTCTTTTTAATTAAATCTACGACTTCTTCTTTGGTCAGCTCTTTATGAAAATAAGGAATCCATTCTTTGTACCCGATTCCTGTTTGAAACGATTTGTAAGAATGGTATTTAGGATAGAGAGACATAACTTCCTCCAAAAGCCCATCTTCCATCATGGTATCTACTCGCTGATCGATTTTCTCATAAAGCGTTTTTCGATCCGTGGTAAGCCCAATAAAGAAAGCATCTCGCCATGCTATATTTCCTCTGGTAGGAACCTCGCCATAAAGTGTTAAAAGATGATATGCCCGCTCAAGACGTTTTCGATTATGAAGATGAATCGAACAAGCTGGATCCTTTTTCTTAATTTCTTCTAACAACTCTTCGTTTGACAAAAAGGACAAATCACGTTGTACTTGATTTTCTTCTCTAAAATCATATTGAAACAAAGCTGCTTTGATATAAAGTCCAGTTCCTCCCACGATAATCGGAACATGACCACGAGATTCGATCTCTTGTATAAATCTTCGACAATCATTTTGATAATGATAAACCGTATAATCTTCATCACCCTTTACAACATCAAACAAATGATGAGGAACCCCTTCTCTTTCCTGTTCTAACACTTTTGCTGTACCAATGTTAAAATCTTTATATACTTGCATACTATCTCCATTGATAATTTCACCATGAAAATGTTTAGCAAGTAAAATACTTAATCTTGTCTTACCTACCCCCGTTGGTCCTACTATGACAATCGGTCTCATTCTTTTCTCCTAACGACTACACTTTATCTTTTTTAATACATTCTGTTTGAACTCTTGCTGTTCTTCTTTCGACATATGTAACTCCATCATACGAAGTTCATTTTGAATCGCTAACTGTTCCGTCAACTCTCTCATTGATTTTAAAAACTGATAGTATTGTGCTTCATTCGGAAATCTTCCCTGCATTCCTCATCACTCCTTATAAGACCTTATTTTAACACAACAAAAAAAAACGAGCAAGCAAAGATAAAAACAATGTTTTCCTTGTCTTACTCGTCTTAATAGATTATAATTAACTATAGGGAAACTTAACAGTTGAGTACTTGCCGACTTCTAGTATGGAAGGAGGCTTGATATGGTGAAGAAAAAGGATTTGTTAATCTCATTTCTAATATTCATTATCATTTTATTAATAGTTTCTTTAATGATTCTATCGATAAAAAAATAGTACTCAATTTACTTACGTAGATTAAGTACTTTACACATTTAATTGGGTGAGTACTCAACTAGGCAAAGTTAAGTATTCCCTTTTTATTTTATGCAAGTTTCCTTGACAAATACATTATATCATAGCTTTATTCACTATTCAAGTCCAAGTTAATTTATCGTTCACTTCAAACGAATTTATCAACATTTTCCTTGTCTTACTCGTCTTAATAGATTATAATTAACTGTAGGGAAACTTAACGGTTGAGTACTTGCCGACTTCTAGTATGGAAGGAGGCTTGATATGGTGAAGAAAAA
>CAZJKO010000006.1:28735-34271 GCA_964546995.1 uncultured Muribaculaceae bacterium
TATGCAAGTTTCCTTGACAAATACATTATATCATAGCTTTATTCACTATTCAAGTACAAATCAATTCATCGCTCGTTTAAAAAGCTTTTCAAGCTCATACTTCGTATAAGTAATAATCGTAGGACGACCATGAGGACAAGTAAATGGATTTTTACAGGCTCTAAGAGTATTCAATAGATGTTCCATTTCCTCTAAACTAATATGATCATTTGCTTTAATCGACATCTTACAACTGAGCATAATCGCAGCTTTCTCCATAAATTTTTCCTGAGAAAAAGCTTCTTTTTCGATAATGATATCCAAAATCTTGCGAATAGCTTCTTGTTCTTTTCCCTTAGGGATCCAAAGTGGATGACGTCGAATCAAAATCGTATTCATTCCAAATTCTTCAAAGTCAAAACCGAGCGATCGAACAAGATCGAACTGTTCTTTTAAAATGAGATACTCACTATTGGTAAATTCGAAAGAAAGGGGAACGAGTAGTTCGATCGTTTGATGATGGTTTTCCCCCATCTGTTTTAAATATTTTTCGTAGTTAATCCGCTCGTTTGCAGCATGTTGATCGATCAAAAACATCCCATCTTCGTTTTCTGCAACAATGTAAGTCCCATGGACAAGTCCTACAGGATGCATGACCTTAATTCGTGGTTCTTCTTTCTTTTCTTCCAATACAACATCTTCATCGTTCACTTCGAATGAAAAGGTCACTTCTTCTACCTTTGGATAAGAACCTTTTTCCTCTTTGATAACAGGTGTTTCATCGATGATTTTAATCGGTTCTTGAAAAAACGTCTCTTCTTCTTTTTCCTCTTCCAAAGACGACGTAACATCCATCGAAGGAATAAAAATCTTTTGTTCTAATTGATCTTGGATCATCTTAGTAAGTAACTCTTTTAACGATGCCATTTTCGAAAATTTGATATCCATTTTCGTTGGATGAATGTTAATATCGATCAAAATAGGATCGACGTCGATATTGAGTACGACGACCGGAAATTTATCGTGGGGAATATATGTATGGTAACTATCGATAATAACCCGATTGATCTCATTGTTTTTAATCACACGCCCATTGACTAAAGTAGTAATCGCATTGCGGTTAGATTTAGCCATTTCAGGATAACTAATGTACCCTTGAATATCGTAATCGTCGTTTTCACCTTGGACTGCCATCATCTTTTTTGTCACGTCGAGTCCGTAAATAGCATGGATCACTTTCAATAAATTGCCAGATCCATCTGTATTTAGTAACACTTTCCCATTGTTTTTAAGAATAAACTGAACATCAGGATACGATAGAGCCATTTTATTGACATAATCCGTAATATGGGCAAGTTCAATGTAGAGGTTTTTTAAATACTTTAAGCGAACAGGAGTATTATAAAATAAATTCGATACCGTAATCGACGTTCCTTGTCTTTCATCACTAGGAAGAACCGATACGATCTTTCCGCCATTTACAATGACTTCCGTCCCTTCTTTCCCGTCAGAAGTCTTTAACGAAACCTCACTAACGGAAGCGATGGAAGGTAACGCTTCTCCACGAAAACCTAAAGAACCAATATGAAACAAATCATCGATCGAATGAAGTTTACTCGTCGCATGCCGTGAAAACGCCAAAACAGCATCTTCTTTGCTCATACCCACTCCATCATCAAAAACTTTGATCTCTTTCACTCCAGAATCGACTAATTCAATTTTAATAGAATGACTTCCTGCATCAATACTGTTTTCGACAAGTTCTTTCACCACATTCATCGTCTTCTCGACAACTTCACCTGCAGCAATCTTATTGGCAAGAACTTCATCCATCACCATGATCTTGCTCATACCTTGAACACCTCCCCTTCAAAAGAAAAATTATTGACAACTATCGCTTTGATATCCAGAACAAATTAAACAAACCTGATAACTTAAATCGATATTGAACCCTTCTGTACTACTACGTGTAACATCGACATATCCTTTACAACTAGTCCCACGTCTATTAGGATCTTCAAGTTGATAAGAGTATTGATTGGGAATTAAATCTTTGGTTAAGTCGAGCCGCACTTTACCACCCAAAGAAGGAATCTCTTCACTGTGATCGATAAAATAGTCTTTCGCTCCCGTTAACATCGTATTTTCAAATTCCAAATACGTATTGTTCTGTGATTGTTTTAAATATTTACTTACAGCCATAACTCCAATTGTAGAAAGAATGCCAAGTATCACAACACAAGCAAGTAATTCAATCATGGTAAATCCTCGATTTTTTCTCATAGTATCACCTTATTCATTATAATATAAATTTAACTCTTTGTCACATCAAATCTCTTTTAAATACGAAATAAGATTTTTAGCTACATCGGAAGGAACCACTTCAGAAAGTTCTTCTTCCGTCGCTTCCTTCAATCGTTTTAGGGAACCAAATTTTTTCAGTAACTCCCGTCTTCGAACCTCCCCGACGCCTGGTGCCAAATCCAAAATCGATGCAAGGCTTCCTTTACTCTTAATTTGACGATGATAAGAAATGGCAAAGCGATGAACCTCATCTTGCATCCTAGTTAAAAATAAGAACAAATCGCTCTTAGGAGAAACCGCTAATGTCTCTCCACGTTCGTTAATAATGCTACTCGTTCGATGGTTTTGATCTTTCTTAAGACCAATAATCGGAATAGACAAATGCAAAGAATCGATGATCTCTTTCGCGATTCCCACTTGTAATTCGCCTCCATCGATCACGATAAGATCGGGTTTTACTAAATCTTCCATCAACACTTTGTAGTACCGCCTATAGAGAACTTCTCTCATAGCACTAAGATCATCTTTCACTTTCGAATCGATCTTAAACTTACGATAGTCGTCTTTTTGTGGAAGAAAATCCTGATAAACCACCATTGCTCCAACGTAAAACGTACCAAACAAATGGGAATTGTCAAACGCTTCCATCCGCGATAAAGAAGGAAGCTGTAAAAGAGTTCTCAGTTCTTCTAATGCTTTCATTCGAACTTCATCGTTTCGCTTTAACGTCTCTTCTTTTTCGTGCAAAATAACCTTCGCATTATCGATAGCCATCATCAAAAGCTTTCGAAGATCCCCTCTCTTAGGAACCGTTACTTTAATGTTCAAATACTCTCGTAAAAGATCATCATCCAAACTATCATCGATCACAATTTCTTTCGGTAAAAGATGATTCTTCTCGTAAAAATGGGCAATGTACTCGACCATCTCTTCCTTTGGGTTGCCAAAACTATTTAAAATTTCACTATGTCGACCAAAGAGAAGTCCCTCGCGAATAAAGAATACTTGTATCGCTAAATAGTTCTTATCGAGATAGTAGGCAAACAAATCGAAGTGATAATTCTTATTGAGATCAATTTTTTGTTTTCGAAGCGTAATCTCAATATCTTGTAACATCTCTTTTAGCTCTTGCGCTTTTTCAAAATTCAAATTCTCGCTAGCTTTCATCATATCTTCTTTAAGCTTTGCTTCAATATGACTACTATCCCCTTTTAAAAACGTCACAATTTCATCGATCATCGATTGGACCACGAGAGGATCGATCCTTTTTTCACAAAAACCGAGACATTCATGTAAATGATAGTATAGACAAACTTCTTTAGGCATCTTCTCGCACTTTCGTAACGGATAAATTCGATTGATCATCGCAACGGTCTTTCTAGCGGCAGTAACGTTAGGAAAAGGTCCAAAAAGCCGACTTTTATTCTTTTTCCGATTGATGTTTCGCACCACACGAAGTCGAGGATAGGTCTCATTGGTAAGTTCGATATAAGGATAACTCTTATCGTCTTTTAACAAAATATTGTATTTAGGATTGTACTTTTTAATTAATGTAATTTCTAAAATCAAACTCTCCAGTTCACTACTCGTCACAATGTATTCAAAATCAGCAATATCTTGAACGAGCATCGCTGTCTTCCCTGTAACCGTCCCTGTAAAGTAACTTTTCAAACGATTCTTAAGATTCTTCGCTTTTCCTACATAGATAATCAATCCATCTTTATTCTTCATTTGATAAGATCCTGGTTTCTCTGGTACCAAAGCAAGCTTTTCCTTAAACATGCCCCTCACCTCACCTTTATTTTAACATGATTAAAACAAGAAAAAAAGAAAAACAAACGAAACTCTTGTGATAAAATAGAAGAAAGAGGTGCAAAATGAAGAAAATAGAAAAAGACGTTCATCAGGAAATCATCATCAAAAATTCAAGATTTATTACGCATTTATTTCTAGTAGAAACCAAAAGTGACATCGATTCCCACTTAGAAAATTTAAAACAAAAATACAAAGATGCCAGTCACATTTGCTATGCATATCGCTTAACAGACGAACAAAAAGCAAGCGACGATAAAGAACCGAGTGGAACTGCAGGAATTCCAATTCTAAACGTATTAGAAAAAAAAGACCTCTATTTAACCCTCGCTGTCGTCATTCGTTATTTTGGAGGAATTAAATTAGGTCGAAGTGGTCTAGTAAGAGCCTATACAAAAGCAGTGACCGAAACACTAGAACAAACAAAAATAAGCGAATGGAAAGAAGCTTATTTAATCGAAATAACCTTTCCCTATGAAAAACAAAAGAAAATCGATCACTTAGTAGAAGAAGACTGTATCCTCCATAAAACATACGAAGAGCAAATCACCTATTTATTGAAAATCGAAAAAAAGAGATTATCTAACATAGTAGAATTAGATATCCCTTATCATATAGTAAATACTTGTTTTCTATAAAATTACTTCATCAAAACCTTAAAAGAAGACTCTGGATCTAAATTTCCAAATTCCTCTTTAAACTTCTGTAGTACTTCTCTTAGAATATAGGATACTCTCGAAGAAGAAATACCCATCATTTGGGCAATTTCATTGCTACGATAAGAAGAATAATCGGGGGTAAATCCGTAATAAAGTTTGATGATTTGTCTTTTTTTAGAAGGTAACTTTGAAATCAATTCTCTTAAAAAGTCACAGTATTCTTTATCCTCATAGTTTGCTTCGACATTCAAAGTTTCATCAGCAAGGAAATGGCCTAGTGTCATTTCTTTTCCATCTTTATCTTTTCTAACGACTCGATTGAGACTATCGACTTTCGTATGTTTAAAATTATCGCGAACAAAGACATTAAGAGATCGACGAATACAAAAGACAGCATACGTCGAAAATTCGATATTTCGAGAAAGATCAAACGTATCGACACTCCGAATGAGCGCTAACATCCCAACAGAAAATAATTCTTCCTTCTCATAAGAAGTAGTTTGATAGGACTTCAAAGAAGAAGCGATGAGCCTCGAATTATGAAGAATAATCTTTTCCCGAATAGAAGGATCCATCGTAGACTGATATTGCACGAAAAGTTCATGAAGTTCTTGTTTACAAAATGACTTAGGAAGAGAATCTTCCATGAAAAACTTTTGATTCATCTCAAAACTCCTCTAATCATAAAATTTTTGCTATTTATCCTACCACAAAAGAAAAAAAGGAGCAAGCCCCTTTCCTCTTAAAACCATTTAGAAAGCACTTCTTTTGGAATAAATCCC
>CAZJKO010000007.1:0-32672 GCA_964546995.1 uncultured Muribaculaceae bacterium
TTAAGAACTTTCAAAATAAAAGTCTTAGTTTTCATTTTTATCAAACCTCCTCTCTATAAGAGATTTGGTAGACACTCAACAACTGATATTCCCTAAGAAAATAGTAACATATTGTAAATAAAAGATCAATAAAAAAGGTAGAGCATTTACATAGATAAATGAACTACTTTTTTTCATTTTTCTTATCGAAAGCAAACAGTTTAATACAAAGATAAGTAATAGGAATTCCTATAACGGCAGAAATAGCATAGGAGATTAATTTATGAAGCCCTAAAATGTTAAGAAACAAAATGACACATAAGTTCTGAATGATAAAGTTTGGAATGTAAGAAATACAAAATTTTATGTACTTTTTAAAGCCAAGTGTCTCTTTAAATGCAATAAAACTATTTAAAAAATAAGAAATAGTTAAACTCGTTATGTACCCGACAACAAAAGCAAGATTATCGTTTGGAATAATAAGAGAATACAAATAAGCGAAAAATATCCCATTAAAAGTATTGATGAGTCCTACAAAAACGAAGAGGACAAAACTTGGATCAAAAAATAAATGGATCAGTTTTGAAAGAGCACTAGGATGATATTGATCCCAAGGAGTAAACTTATCCTTTTTAACAATGAAAGCTTGCTTAGAAAGTTTTGCTAATGGTTCATCGGATAGAGAATCAGAATAGAACTCATCAATTTCTATGTTTTTGTTATATTTTTTTAATCGTTTTACTTTTTCTTCGCCCTTACAGTTTTCTCCTTTGATTTTTCCCGTCTTTTGATCCATCTCAGTTGCCATGACATGGTGAATATGAAGTTTCTTAGCAATTGGATCAATTAAAAAAGAAGGAGAAGCACTAATCAAAATATCGTCATCTTTATGTTTTTTATAGTACCAATCGTTAATATGTTTGATTTCCTTTTCCCAAAAAGAAGCAACGAGTGTATCGATCTTTTCAAATTGTACGATATAAGAGAAAAATCTCTCTTTAAACTCTTTCGTCGAAAGCTTTCCTAAAAAGAATAGAAAAATTCCCCATACTTGTTTTGGAACAAATCGTATCATTGCCAAAGGATGTTTTTTAAGACAATAAAGATAAAAAGAAAGACTCGAATCTTTTTGATAGATCGTTCCATCAAAATCGTAAATATTGCACTTTACCATAATTGCCCTCCATAAATAAAGTAGGACATGACAAGACCATAACCAAGAATAAGCCCGATCAATAATTTATCCGAAAGCACAACGTCAATTGGATCACCAAAAGAACCAGATTCGATGGTTAAACTGTACTTCATACAAATGATCAAAATAAAAGGCATGGTCCAAATAATGTTAGGATACTGACTACTAATCGTAGGATCGATACACCAAAGAGAGTAGAAAACGATTACCAAACAAAGGCAGAGATACATATTTTTATCTAAAAATTCACGATTGTAGTATTGTAGTACTTTTCTCGATTTACTTCCTTGTTTATCAATTTCATTACGTCTTTTACCGAGTCCTAAATAGAAAGACATCGCCATAACCGTCAAGTAAAGTAAATGTGAAACAGGAATTCCTGTGACACAAGAACCGAACAGTACGCGAATGATAAATCCTGAAACCAAAATGACAATATCGACGAGTACCACATTTTTAAGACCTAAACTGTACCCTAAGTTAAGAAGAACATAGAGAATCAAATAGACCCAACCTAAAATATTTGTTCCAGCAGCAAAATAAGTAAGAACAAACGAACTAACGAGTAAGAAAACCGCTAAAACAAGGGCCTCTTTAATAGAAACTTTCCCTGATGCAATAGGACGATGCTTCTTTTTCTCGTGCAATCTGTCCTTTTCTACATCGCGAATATCGTTGATGATATAGACGAACGAAGAAGCAAGTGAAAAAGCAAAGAACGCAAGAATTCCTTTTCCTAAAAGATTGATATCAAAGAACTGTCCACTAAAGATAAGTGGTAAGAAAATAAGAGCATTTTTTAAATAGTGTGTGACTCTCATCAACTTTAAATAGTTTTTCATGAATATGACTCCTCTCATTTTAAGAATACCATAATTTGTCGAGAAATGGTAGCAAAATTAAGAGAGGCTTGATATAATCAACTTAAGAGAAGAGGATGTTTATGAATCACGTACTATTAATGATCAGTGGAATAAGTATGTTGTTATCATCGTGGATATTAACTTGCTCGATAGAACAAAAAGACAAATTAAAACAAATGATAACTTTTTTTTCAACCTTTGTGATGAACGCCTATCTTGGAGTGATGTTATTAGGTTTTATTGTACAAAAGCTGAACATGCATACATTGACTATTTATCATATCGTTGTACTACTAGTATTAGGACTCGTTTCATGGTGGAAAAAAATAGATGTCTTTCCATGGAAAAGGAAACCAAACCAAAATCAAATGATCCCTAAATGGGAAAAAATTGTATTAGTCTTAATTGGAATAACATTTATTTTACTTAGTGTATTTAAATTCGGAATGATCATAAATACGAAAGAAACATCGGACGATGGAAAGAATTATCATGTTCCTGTTCTTTACGATTACATTCAAAAAGAAAAAATAACAGCAACTGAAAAAGTAGTATGGAGTGAAGCATATCCAAAGAACATGGAAATGTTAAATCTTTGGACCTTAGTTTTTGAACCAAATGGAATCATCTTAAGAACACCACAATTATTTCTATCTCTATTAGGATCACTCGCTGTCTATTCTATATTAAAGAAGAAAAATACCAAAAGTACATATTGTGCCTTAGGAAGCTTATTTTTCTTTATTTCTCCCTTCATATTATGTCAAACGACAACGACCTATCTAGATGGTAGTATGATTAGTATCTTCATGCTTGCTCTTTACTATTTATTAGAATATTTAGATAGTAGAAAAACAAAAGATCTATGCTTAATGAGCATGTTGCTTGGATTTATGATCGGAATGAAATCTTCCGGAATCGCTTATGGCACAATTACTGTAGTTTTTCTTTTTCTCTATCTTCTATTGATAGAAAAACAAAGCATAAAAGAACAGATCAAGCCCTTCTTAATGATAGGTGGAATTGTTATTTTATTTGGTGGGACTTTTTACATATGGAATTTCCTTCGCTTTAAAAATCCATTCTTTCCCTTCAAAATGTTGTTTTTTGATGGCTACGATGTAAATGAAAGAATTATGGTTCCAATGACTCCAGATGTAGTGAAAGGAAAAAGTGTTCTTTACCAAATATTTTACTCATGGTATCAACTTCCAACAAATGTAATAACAGGAATAGATCGTTCTGGATTGATCAGTAGATTGCTCGTTTTTTCTTGTGACCAACGGCTAGGTGGAATGGGCGCAATATGGTCACTTGTTTTGTTTCCAAGTATTCTTCTTTATAGTATCATTGCAATCATAAAAAAGAAAAACTGTACCAAACAAGAATGGTTGATCATCTTAATATTAGTAACGAGTTTTATCGTAACTCCTGCCGCATGGTGGGCAAGGTACTCTGGTTTTATTATATTATTAGGAATCGGTGCTTTCACAAAATTGATGAAAGAAATCAAAAATAGAGGAATAAAATTCATTCTTTTAACAGGAACCATCTTAACCATAATGCTAACCATCGTTCAAGGAACTTATTTGGACTATGTAACATATAAACAAAAAGATCAAACAGAAGCATTGCTAAGTGATATAAATAATGTAATAAACCAAAATCGTTCCTTAAAAATCATCGTGTTCGAACCACTCAAAGATTACAATTACCTTTTATTACAAGGAAAAAACGGTCAAAATATTGTCAAAGCATATTATCCACAAGATGAACTGAACTATATTAGCAAGTATTTAGATCACTATAATGTGAATACCTCTCAAGACATAGAAAAAGTATTAGAACAAGAAAAGGATTATGATTATATTTTAACGTATGAAAAGGAAGAGTATTTTGATCGAAGTGGATTTGAAAAAATATTAGAAAGCAATCTAGGAACTTTTTATCAAAAAACAAAGTAAACAAGCATCATTTGTGAAAAGCCAAATAGTTTGCTATAATATTGGAAAGGAGCAATTCATGAAAAAAGTATTATTCATCTCAAGCGCTGGAGGACATTTATCAGAAATGTTAGAGTTAAAGGATTTGTTTTCCAAATACGATTACCACATTATTACTGAAAAAACAAAATCGACAGACAGTTTAAAAGAGATATATAAAGATAAAGTAAATTATTTAATCTATGGAACCAAAGATCATATGTTGACGTATCCTTTTAAATTGTTGGCAAATTGTTTTAAAAGTTTATATTTCTATTTAAAATTAAGACCTCAAGTGATTATTACGACAGGAGCGCATACTGCAGGACCGATGTGTTGTATTGGGAAACTGTTGGGAAGCAAAATTATTTATATTGAATCATTTGCCAATATTTCTACCAAGACGGTAACGGGAAGACTGATCTATCATCTAGCTGACTTATTTATTGTACAGTGGGAGAGCATGTTGAAACTCTATCCTAAAGCAACTTATGGAGGGTGGATTTATCGATGATATTAGTATTATTAGGAACACAAGATAAAAGTTTTCATCGTCTTTTAGAACAAATCGACAAGTCGATAAAAAAAGGAACGATCAAAGAAGAAGTCATCGTCCAAGCAGGATACACCAAATACGAAAGTGAAAAGATGAAAATATTTGATTTTGTATCGAAAGAAGAACTAGAATCCTATGTTGAAAAAAGTTCATTTATTATTACTCATGCAGGGGTAGGATCGATTTTAGATGGTATTAGAAAAGGAAAGAAAATGATTGTTGCTCCAAGATTGAAAAAATACAAAGAACACACCAATGATCATCAATTGCAAATTTTAAAAGAATTTTCTGAATTAGGATATGTGTTACCAATGTACGATTTTAATAAATTAGATAATTTAATCGCAAAAATCGAAAAATTTAAACCTAAAAAATTCGAGTCAAAAAACCAAATGATCACGATCATTAGCGACTATATAGATAAAAATATAAAGGATGTGAAAAGATGAAAACAACTGCCAAGGAAATCGCCATTGAAGTAACGAATGTAAGTAAAGATTTTAAATTGTTCTATGATAAAGCAAATACTTTAAAAGAAAAACTATTATTCTGGAATCGCAATCAAAATGATGTGCTACATATTTTAAAAGATATCAATTTAACAATAAAAAAAGGGGAAACAGTTGCTTTGATTGGCGTAAACGGAAGTGGGAAAAGTACCCTTTTGAAGTTGATGACGAAAATCATCTATCCCAATAAAGGATCTTTAAAAACATACGGAAAACTAACGTCCCTTTTGGAGTTGGGAGCAGGTTTCCATCCTGACTTTTCAGGACGTGAAAATATCTATTTTAATGCCTCAATTTTTGGCTTAACCAAAAAAGAAATCGATGCAAGATTAGAACAAATTATTGCTTTTTCTGAATTGGAAGAATTTATTGATAATCCCGTTCGAACTTATTCTTCAGGAATGTATTTACGTCTTGCCTTTTCAGTTGCGATTAATGTCGATGCTGATATTTTACTCATCGATGAAATTTTAGCAGTAGGGGACCAACACTTCCAAGAAAAATGTTACAAAAGATTAGAAGAATTAAAACAAGAAGGAAAAACGATAGTCATTGTGACGCATGCCTTAAATGTAGTAAAGGAATTTTGTGACCGAGCAATTTGGATTAAAGATGGTGAAATCAAAGAAGATGGCGATCCGAAAGTAGTTGTAGATAACTACTTAAAGGAATGTTCATAGGAGACTAGGAGGCTATTATGGTACAAATGATAAAAAACTTATATGAATATAGGGAATTATTAAAAACGAATGTTCAAAAAGAAATAAGAGGAAAATATAAAGGTGCATGGCTTGGAATCCTTTGGTCTCTATTAAATCCCTTATTACTATTGATTGTCTATTCGATTATTTTTCCTCACATTTTAAAAATTCAAGTTCCAAACTATACAATGTATTTATGTGTAGCGCTACTACCTTGGACGTGTTTTACATCGACAATTCAACTTGGAACTTTTGCCGTTGTTACCAATGGAAATATCGTAAAAAAAGTCTATTTTCCACGAGAAATTTTACCAATTTCTGTCGTAACAAGTGGAATTATCAATTTTTTGATTACATCGATTGTCATGTTTGCATTCCTAATTTTTGGCGGAATTGGATTTAGTCCATATATTGTATTTTTTCCACTCATTGTCCTATTACAGTATTTGATTATGTTGGGGATTACATTTATCTTATCTGCGGTTACGGTTTACATAAGAGACTTAGAACATTTAGTTGGAATTGCTTTAATGGTTTTATTTTATGCAACACCAATTGTCTATACTATGGAATCCATCCCAGGAAATATAGCGTGGATTTTAAATATCAACCCAATGACACATGTCATTTCTGCCTATCGTGATATTTTATACTATCAACAAATGCCAAATTGGTCTAATTTAGGAATCCTTTTCATTATCGCGACAATATTGTTTATAATAGGTTACTATATATTTAAAAGATTAGAAAAAAACTTTGCTGAAGAGTTTTAAAAGAAAGGAAAGATCCATATGAAAGGAATTATTTTAGCAGGAGGAAAAGGGACAAGACTTTATCCTATGACGTTAGTTACGTCAAAACAATTGTTACCCATCTACGATAAACCGATGATTTACTATCCATTATCTGTTTTAATGTTAGCGGGAATTAAAGAAATTTTAATTATTTCTACACCGAAAGATTTACCACTATATGAAGAGTTATTGGGAGATGGAAGTGCCTATGGTCTTCACCTTGAATACAAAGTGCAAGAAAAACCAAAAGGTCTTGCAGATGCTTTTATTTTAGGAGAAGAGTTTATCGGAAAAGATCGTGTCTGCCTTATTTTAGGAGATAATATCTTCCATGGTGGTGGAATCACCATTGCGATTGATGAGGCGATGAAACAAAAAGAGGGGGCAACAATTTTTGGCTATCCAGTCATCGATCCTAAAGCATTTGGCGTTGTCGAATTCGATGAAAAAGGAAACGTTTTATCGATCGAAGAAAAACCACAAGAGCCAAAATCGAATTATGCAGTACCTGGTCTATATTTTTACGATAATGATGTCATTGAAATTGCTAAAAATGTAAAACCATCTGCTCGTGGAGAAATCGAAATTACAGCCGTCAATAACGAATATTTAAAAAGAAACAAATTGAAAGTCACTTTATTTGGTCGAGGATTAGCATGGCTTGATACAGGAACGCCAGAAAATATGCAACGAGCATCTTCCTTTGTTGAGTCTGTCCAATCACAACAAGGCTATTACATCGCATGCTTAGAAGAAATTGCGTATCAAAAAGGATTTATAACATTAGATCAATTAAAAGATAGAGCAACACAATTAAAAGCAAGTGACTATGGAAAATATTTGTTGAGAATTGTAAAGGAAGAAGAAAAATAAGAGCCAATCTTGTTTACTTTCTTTCTTTTTTTATGAAAAGAATGGAATAAAATCAATTTTATCTTTTAAAACAAAAGGAAAATATAGTATAATGATATTAGAAGAATGAGAAGGATATCGAAAAAACGTTCATTGAAGGAGGAATATATGAAAGTTTTAGTTACAGGAGGAGCAGGCTTCATTGGAAGTAACTACCTACATTATGTGGTAAATAAGTATAAAGAGGATGAATACGTTTGCTTAGACGCTTTAACGTATGCTGGTAATTACGAAAATTTGAAACCAATTGAAAACGAATCTAATTTCAAATTTGTAAAAGGAGACATTACAGATAAAGAATTCGTTGACGAATTATTCGCAAAAGAAAAGTTCGATGCCGTAATTAACTTTGCTGCTGAAAGTCATGTGGATAATTCCATTAAAAATCCAAGCGTTTTTCTAACAACGAACATCATCGGAACACAAGTGTTGATGGATGCTAGTAGAAAATACAATGTAAAAAGATATCACCAAGTATCGACAGATGAAGTATATGGTGATTTGCCATTAGATCGCAAAGATTTACTATTTAAAGAAGATAACCCTATTCATACCTCAAGTCCTTATTCTGCATCAAAAGCAAGTGCTGATTTATTGGTATTAGCATACATTAGGACATTCCATTTTCCAGCAACCATCTCGAGATGCTCTAATAATTATGGACCATATCAATTTCCAGAAAAATTGATTCCCGTTGTCATTAGCAAAGCATTAAAGAATGAAAAGGTACCTGTTTATGGAAAAGGTGAAAATGTAAGAGATTGGATTCATGTTCACGACCATAATGTTGGTGTAGATATGATCTTAAGAACAGGAAAAGTAGGAGAAATCTACAATTTAGGAGGACATAGCGAGAGAACCAACTTAGAAGTCGTAAAAACAATTTTAAAACAGTTAGGAAAAGATGAAAGTTTAATCGAGTATGTAACAGACCGCCCAGGTCACGATCTGCGTTATGCTATCGACTCAAGTAAAATTGAAAAAGATCTTAACTGGAATCGTACATATACGTTTGAAGACGGAATGAAAGAAACGATCGATTGGTATGTATCAAACCAACAATGGATTGATGATATCAAAACGGGAAAATATCAAAAAAGTTATACGAAATAGGAAGTGAATGAAATGATAAATGTAACAAAAAGTTTTTTACCACCATTTGAAGAGTATGAAAGCTATTTAAAGAAGATTTATGAAAGCGGTATTTTGACGAATCAAGGTCCCTGTGTACGTGAATTAGAAACAAAATTAAAAGAATATTTAGGAGTAGAGTATTTCCATTATGTCAATAATGGGACAATTGCTTTACAACTTGCTTTACATGCTTTAGACATTTTAGAAGGCGAAGTGATCACGACACCATTTTCCTTTGCTGCAACGACCACATCAATTTTGTGGGAACATTGTAAACCAGTCTTTGTTGACATTGATAGAGAAACATTGATGATTGATCCAGAAAAAATAGAAGAAAAAATTACTGATAAAACCAAAGCCATCATGGCGGTTCATGTTTTCGGTTATCCATGTGATATCAAAAGAATTAAGGAAATTGCTGATAAGCATCATTTAAAAGTAATTTATGATGCTGCACATACTTTTGGCAGTGTATATGAAGGAAAATCACTATTATCGTATGGCGATGTTGCAACATGCAGTTTCCATGCTACTAAGGTGTACCATACTGTAGAAGGTGGAGCATGCGTTACGAACGACAAAGAAGTAAATGATAAATTGGAACTCATGAAAAGATTTGGTTTCAACATAGAAGATTATAAAGAAGTAGGGATCAATGCCAAAGCATCAGAAGTTCATGCTGCAATGGGACTAGCTAATTTTCCTTATATTGAAGAGTGTATTGAAAAAAGAAAAAAGATTAGTGAATTGTATGACTTGTTATTAGAACACAAATTACAAAGACCAAAAGTAGTAGAAAACTTAAAGTACAATTATGCCTACTATCCAGTAATTTTTAATTCAGAAGAAGAATTGCTAACTGTATTTGAGGATTTACATCAAAAAGAAGTTTATCCAAGACGCTATTTCTACCCAACGTTAAATGAATTACCTTATTTAGAAGAAAAAGAATCGTGCCCAAATTCAGAAGATATTTCACGACGAGTTGCTTGTCTTCCTCTTTATCCTGATTTAGAAGAAGAAAACGTAAAAGTCATTTGTAAAACAATTAGGCAAAGTATTAAACGATAAAAGGAGGAATCCTTATGAACAAAAAAAAGAAAACAGAAATTCCCATTATGTTTTGCTTTGATAAAAACTATGTAATACCTGCAGCAGTTACCTTTTATTCTATATTGGAACACGCCAATAAAGACTATTGCTATCATTTTTATGTGCTACATTCGGATATAAATAAAATTCAACAAAAAAAGCTAAAAGAAACAATTGAAGAGTTTCAAGAGATGGTAGAACTAGATTTTATCAACATGTCTCATCGCTTTGAAGATATCTGGAATAAAATCTATCAGGGCGGACATTTTTCTAAAGAAGTCATGTATAAAATATTAATTGCATCCATTTTTCCCCAATACGAAAAAATTATCGTAACCGATGTTGACGTAGTCTTTTTAGGAGATTTATCTCCAAGTTATATCGACTTTGATGTAAATGGTGATTATTATATTGGAGGAATTAAACCAATTGGAAAGATTAATGCTTATTTAGAAAATTATCGTTCTAAATGGACTGATGAGGAAATTAAAAAGTTAGGACATATTTGTGGTGGATACTTAGTGGCGAATCTAAAGAAGATTAGAGAAGATAACATGGAAGAAGTATTTGTAAATAGCTTTATCGAAAATGGTTATCGTTTAAATCAAATGGAACAAGATATATTAAATTTATGTTGCTACCCAAAAATAAAATATTTACCTTTAAATTATGTTGCATGTAGTTACATGTGGGATTTCTATGATTTAGAAGAAGAACATTATCACGATGAAAACTATAAAGATAAAGAAATAAAAGATGCAATGTCTCACCCAATACAACTTCACTACGCAACGAGTATTAAACCATGGAAAAATATTAATTGTACCAAATCAGAAGAGTGGTTTAAGTATATTACCAAAACTCCATTCTTGGAGGAGTACCTAGAACAATTGGCAAAACAAGCAAATATCAATTCAGAAAATAAACTGTTAACTCACGAAGAAGAACACCATAATGTAGTTTACCGAATTCTAAGATATCTAAAACACAATCCATTATTTTTTATAAAAAAAGAGTTTTATTATAAAATAATAAAAAAATTAAGAAGTAAGATTTCTTTCTTAAAAAAAGAAGAAATATTGTATATTTGTGATGATGTTTTTCCAAAT
The DNA here is from genome assembly GCA_964546995.1 of uncultured Muribaculaceae bacterium. Lineage (GTDB taxonomy): Bacteria > Bacillota_I > Bacilli_A > RF39 > UBA660 > CAZJKO01. Next base: position 10,827 of record CAZJKO010000007.1, read on the forward strand.
CAAAAAGACAAAAAGCATTATGAAGAAATCCTCAAATATTGGAATGCATTCGCTGATGTTCATATTATACTAAAAGAAAAAAACAGAATAGATAAAAAATGTAATGTAGAAGAAATTGTTTCGCAGTTTTTAAATGAACACCAAACGAAACATCATCAAATTACCATTTATCCCTTTTTAGGACCAGCTTTGGAACAAAACTTTGTAGAACAACTTCCACAATATAAAAGAAAGTTGGCTTTTATTCCCACGTTAAATAACTTAATAGATAAAAGAAAAGGGTGCCTTGCGTTATTAGAAAAATATCAAATTCCATTTGTATTTGCGTTAGAGCAAAATGATGTGTTTTCCTTAAATGATGATGAAATGGACAAAAAATTAATTACGATCTTCAATTCTAGTATGTTTCAAAAAGTAATTGTAAAAGATCCAAAGATAAAAGAATATTTGACAAGTAATTACTTTTGTAGAACAGATAAAATCATCGAAGCAAAAGAAAAAATGAATTTAGATATAATAAGAGAAGAATTAAAAGGAAATAAAAATGGAACGAAATAAGACAGTAGATATTTTAAGAGGAATTGCAACGCTTGCTGTGTTATTAGGACATGCCATTCAACGTGGTTTGATCACAGGTTATGTAGATAATATTGTATTTCGGTTTATCTATTCATTTCACATGCCTTTGTTCATCATCTTGTCAGGTTATACGCTGTATCTAAGTAATCCGAAGTATGATGTCAACTTTCTTTGGAAAAAAGTAAAAAGATTACTGTTTCCTACCATTTTGTGGAGTTATATTATGTATGTGACAAAAGACCTTTGGTTTGTTGGCATAAAACCCTTCATCACATTTCCTGACTCTATACTATCTTATACGAAAACATTGTTATTACATCCCGATTATATTTATTGGTTTTTATACATAATATTTATTTTTTCCATCGTCTTTTATATCGCGAAGAAGTTACCTAAAAATTATTTTGGCCCAACTTTACTTATAATAGGTTGCATTTTTTGGATATTACCTGTCGAATACTTTGGAATGTACAATTTAAGATTGTATTTTCCCTTATTTGTATTAGGTTATGGATTAGCAAGCAAGAAAGAAACCATAATACCACAATTAAAATACTATGTTGTCCCTTGTTTGCTCTTTTTTCTTTATTATTTTAGAACTTGGCAACCGGGACATCCAAGTATCATATTATTCTATTTACTATCAATATCTGTTAGCATGATGATGTACTGGATCATTACACATATAAAAATTAAATGGATAGAAAAGATCCTTTCGTGGTTTGGACAAAACTCATTATATATCTATTTATATCAATGCTTGTGCTTGAACATAGGATACGGAAGTGGAATCGTTCGTGTTGGGACGATCTTCATCACTGCAACACTTATCTCAAGTATACTTGCATATTTCACAAGTAAAAATAAATATGTAAAAGCACTCCTCTATGGAAGCTTTTAAGGAGGTTTAACATGACTAGTTTTTATTCACAAGAAGAATTAAAACAATTTGGTTTTAAAGAAATAGGCGAAGAGGTGAGTATTAGCAGAAAAGCAAGTATTTATAGCCCTTCCAGTATTTCCATTGGAAATCACGTGAGAATCGATGATTTCTGCATTTTATCAGGAAATATTACCATCGGAAATTATGTTCATATTTCTGCTTATACAGCACTTTATGGAAAAGGTGGAATCAAGATTGGAAACTATTGTGGATGTTCACCTAGATGTACTTTATTTAGTCAAACAGATGATTTTTCTGGAAATTGTATGATTGGACCAATGGTCGATGAAGAGTACACCAATGTTATTTCTGGTCCTATCATATTAGAAGATTATGCTCAATTAGGAGCCAATACCGTCGTCCTTCCAAATGTAACGTTAAAACAAGGAGCGGTCACAGGATCGATGAGTTTCGTGAAACACGATTTAGAAGAGTGGAGTATTTATACTGGAATACCTGCAAAAAAACAAAAAGACCGTGAAAAGAAACCATTAGAACTATCGAAAAAAATAAAGTAGGAGTGATAAACTATGAAAAAAAAACCATTGTTAACAGTGGTGACAACAACATACAACCATGAAAAGTTCATTGGAGCATGTCTCGATGGTTTCGTCATGCAAGAGACTGATTTTCCTTTTCAAGTAATCATTAGCGATGATGTGTCCAAAGATAAAACAAGAGACATCATCAAAAAGTATCAAAAAAAATACCCAGATATCATAAAACCTATCTTTAGAGAAAAAAACTTAGGTGCAATGGATAATTTTATTGAAACCTTAAATATGGTAGATACAAAATATGTAGCACTATGTGATGGCGACGACTTTTGGACCGATAAAGACAAATTACAAAAACAAGTTACTTTTTTAGAAGAGCATGAAGATTATAATATTTGTTTTCATTCAACTAAAATATTTTTCGAAGATCATAGTAAAGAAGATGAAGTAATTCCTTCTACAATGAAAGATACAACGACGTTTGATGATTTAAAAAAGGAGTGTTATATTCCCGCTAATACAGTCGTTTATCGTTGGAAATTTCAAAAGAAGGATAGTTTTAAAAAAACATTTCCTAAAGACGTTGTTCCAGGCGATTATTTTGTTCACCTATATCATGCCCAAGATGGAAAAATTAAATTTATAAATGAAACGATGTCGCAATATCGAAGACATGATCAAGGAATGTGGTGGCTTACTGCTAAACCAGAACAACAAGAACAGTTTCATTTAAAATATGGTATGAAATATTTGCATTTTTACAAAGCATTAAAAGATTATTTTGGAATTAATGACCCCGAACATTTGGCGCAAGAACGTTACATTGCTTACCAAACAGCTCGTGCATATTTAAAAAATAATCGGTTCGATGATCTTGCGATTTTGTATAAAGAAAATTCAAATTTGGTAGAAGAATACATGAAAACATTGACGATTGATCCTGTATATCAAAATTTATCGAAAGGAAAGAAGTTATGGTATTTGTTATTGATCGATCGTACTACCCTCGATCAAAAGATAATGGATAAACTCGAAAGATTCCCACTTCTTTCTAAAGGGTATCAAGCAATAAGAAATCACAAAAAACGATTCTTATTTTTAATCGTATTAATTCTTATTTTGATTATTTATTTAATCTTTTTTAAATAATAACGATCTATGATGAGATAAATAAGAATCGATAGAAGGAGACAGTATGATAAAAGATCAATTAAAAAAACACAAAAGCAAAATAATACTATTTATAAGTGCATTTTTACTCTATTTTATATTGGGGTTACTATTTTCTTACTATCTTGGTGTATACAATTATTGGAATGTAGCCTTCGATATGGATACGCCAAGAGTATTTGGTGATTTGACGTTACGCGATTTTAATCATTATAGAGCGTCTGTGCATCCGTTGTTTATCATTTTCTTTCAACCAATTGTATACATTCTCAATATTGTGTTAAGAAATAAAGCTATTATTGTATTGCTATTACAAAGTGTTATGGCAGCCATAACCATAGTGGCCTTAAGTATCATTTTAAAGAAAATAGGGATAAAAAGAAAACTAAATGTCGTATTAACAGTATTATTTGGACTTAGTTTAGGACAAATCGTCTATTCATCAAATATCGAAACGTACATTTTTGCTCAAACATTTTTAGTCTTATTATGGCTTTTTGCATCGTACAAAATGGACAAAAAACTATCCTATTGGGATTATATTATCTTAGTTCTCTTAGGAATTGGTAGCTTAGCAATTACCATAACAAACTTTATCCAATTCCTAATTGCTGTCTTCTTTTTAATTTTTATAAACAAAGAAGAAAAACACAAATTTTTTACAAGTGTATTTGTGATAGTTAGCGTCATATCGATATCTGTATTACTAGCAGATGTCCAACAAATATTGTGGCCCTCTGCACCTAATTTCTTTACCAAAGCAATTACAGACTTCTTAGCTGGAAGCAGTGAAGAAAAATTATATATAGATTTTAGTATATCATTGAAAAAAATATTAAATGTCGTCAATTCTAATTTTGGTTTTTCTTATCATTTTGCAAGTTATGTCATACCTGCAACAGGAATATATTTATTCTTCCAACATTCGACCTTAACAAGTATTATCTCAATCATTTTATTTATAGCATTTGTAGTTTTCAATGCAAGTTTTATTTGGAAAACAAAAAAAGAAATTCGAAACCATAAATTCTATTATGCGGTATTACTCGTTTATCTTGCCAATTTTGGGCTACATCTATTTTATGGAAACGAAATTGTGTTCTTATATATTTGTCATTATAACTTTGCCATAATTATTCTCCTAGCGTACTTGTTAAATTACTATAAGAAAAATGATATTAAAAACAATAAACTCTATTACGGAATGATCATATTAATCATCATTATGGCATTGAGATCGATTGTTAGTATGTTTGTCAAATTGTATCCAATTTATAACACCATTGAATATGTTAGCCTAAAACCAATTTTGATCGTGTTACTAGCTTGTAGTTTGCTTATTCTATTCTTATTTAAAAAGAGAACAACCAAAGTAATCACCATCGTATGCATAAGTATTGCCCTTCTACTAGGTTGGAAGATAATCAATACCAAAAGTGATGATTGTGTAGATTGTGATGAATACGAATTGTATGAAAAAAAGCTTGAAGTATATGAAAAACAATTAAAAGAAATGAAAAATTCTTTCTCTGTTCGTACGTACAGTGAAGTAGAAGAACCGATCGATATTTTCTATTTTGGTTTAGCAGATAGAACGAAACTCCTCTATAAAGACGGAAAAATAATTGATGCCAAAACAGAGAAAGTATTAAAAGAAATCGATTATAAAGAAGAATTGATTGTACCAAATGAATATGCCGTTCTATTAAAAGATGAAGAGAACAACATTTATAAAATAGAAGAGAATGAACAAGGAATTTACTTTTCTAAAAATGGGGAGGGGAGAGAAACTTTACTAGAAGGACGTAAACCAATTAAATTACCAGAATTTGATGGATACAAATATTCAGAAATTTTAAAAGTGTTACATCAAGAAATTCTATTTAACATCGATGGAGATATTCCAAAACCAAACTTATTTGGTTACCAAAGTGCTTGGTACAGAGATACAATGCTAGCAACAATGGTTCTAGAAAAAACAGAAAATACAAGTCTATTAGAAAATTGGGTAAGAAGTATCGATAAAATCTATGATAATTCTCGAGATCCAAATATCAATGAAGCAGACAACTTAGGAGAACTATTGTATATTCTTGGTGCCGTAGGTATCGATCGGCCTGATCTGATAAATGAAATTTTAACAGAAATTGAGCATTTAAAAGATGAAAATAAAGCTATCGGTGGTATGGTCGATGGTGGAATTCAAAAGTATTATCCTACTGTATTAGCATTATATGGAGCAGAAAAGAATCACATAACACTCGATTTAGTACCACCACAACAAGATGATGGATATGCAAGACTAACGTGGTATTATAATCCTATTGCAACGAATATGGAACAAACGACAAGTCTATATCCATATATTAACTGGGCATTTTATCATTATAGTAATTATGGAAGCTTATATGTTTTAGATGAGATCTATCCATTAAGTTACGAAGGTGGAAATATAGAAGAACCAGGCAAAGTAGAAAGTGAATGCTTTATTTCGGAATATTATTGTAATAGAAATTTATACATATCTCATTTATGGCACGCATCAGAAATGTTCTTGATGTTAATGGAGTATTAGAAAATAAGGAGTACAGAATGGAAAAACTATATTTGATAATCCCTTGTTACAACGAGGAAGAAGTATTACCTGAAACCAAAAAACGTTTAAAAAAGAAAATGGATGAACTAATCCAAAAGAAAAAGATCAGTAGCAAATCGAAAGTTATCTTTGTAAACGATGGAAGCCGTGATAAAACGTGGGAGCTAATTAAAACGTTTCACGAAGAAGATTCACTCTTTGGAGGAATTAATTTAACGAGAAACAAAGGACACCAAAATGCACTTCTAGCAGGACTTATGACCGTAAAAGAAGATTGTGATATCGCCATTTCTCTCGATGCCGATTTACAAGATGATATCGAAGCAATCGAAAAAATGGTCGATTCCTATCACGAAGGATACGATATTGTCTATGGTGTAAGATCGTCGAGGAAAAAAGATACCTTCTTTAAACGAAATACGGCCCTTGCTTTCTACAAATTAATGAATGCGATGGGCGTTGAAACGATCTATAACCATGCTGATTATCGTCTCATGAGTAAAAGAACATTGGAAGGATTGAGTAAGTTTAAAGAAGTGAATCTCTTTCTAAGAGGTTTAGTTCCGCTAATTGGATATAAAACGACTACAGTGGAGTATGAACGAAATGAACGCTTTGCAGGAGAAAGCAAATATCCATTAAAAAAAATGTTAAACTTCGCCTTCGATGGCATCACATCATTTAGTATAAAACCAATTAGAATGATTACCATGTTAGGATTCTTAATCTTCTTAGTGAGTATCATTATGCTAATTTATACGCTCGTTCGTTATATGACGGGAGCAACAGTCATCGGCTGGAGTTCCGTTATGATCTCTGTCTGGGCTTTAGGTGGACTTCAATTGTTAGGAATCGGTGTAATTGGCGAATACATTGGCAAAGTCTATCTAGAAACGAAGAATCGCCCTCGTTATTTAATTGACGAATATTTGAAGTAGAGGTGTAATTATGGAAAAAATATCGATCATTGTCCCATGCTATAACGAAGAAGAAGCATTACCGATCTTTTATAAACACATCAATAGAGTATTCGAAGAAATGAAAAAAATCGATTTTGAGTTGTTGCTCATAAACGATGGAAGCCACGATAAAACCTTAGAAGTAGCAAGAAAACTTGCTCAGGAGGACAAACGTGTTCGCTACCTTTCCTTCTCGCGCAATTTTGGAAAAGAAGCTGCCATGTTTGCAGGACTCGAACATGCAACAGGAGACTACGTTGCTATCATGGATGCCGATTTACAAGATCCACCAGAACTTCTTCCTGAAATGTACGATGCGATTCAAAACGAAGGATACGACTGTGTTGGTACAAGGAGAGTTACAAGAAAAGGAGAACCGCCGATCCGAAGTTTCTTTGCAAGATGTTTTTACAAACTGATCAACAAAATGAGTAAAGTAGAAATGGTCGATGGTGCGAGAGACTTCAGATTGATGACAAGACAAATGGTCGATAGCATTCTTTCCATGAAAGAGTACAATCGCTATTCCAAAGGACTCTTCAGTTTTGTCGGCTTTAATACCAAATGGTTAGAATACGAAAATATAAAACGTGTGGCAGGAGAGACCAAATGGAGTTTCTGGAAACTACTTCTCTATGCCCTAGATGGCATCATTGCTTTTTCAACCGTACCCCTTGCCATTGCGGTCATCATCGGTATCTTGTTTTGTATCGTATCGTTCATTATGATCGTCATCATTATTGTAAGAACTTTAATTTGGAATGATCCAACATCAGGATGGCCATCGTTAGTCTGCATCATGTTCTTTTTAAGCGGCATTCAACTATTCTGTATGGGCGTCATGGGAGCATACCTATCGAAAACCTATCTCGAAACCAAAAAACGTCCGATTTATATCGTTAAAGAAACAGAACAAACCAATAAGAAAAGAGGGTAAAATGAAAGTATGTGTCATTGGTGGTGCAGGCTATATTGGTAGCCACACCACATATGAATTGATAAGAGCAGGACACGAAGTTGTCGTGATCGACAATTTATCCACAGGATTAAAAGAAATGGTTCACAAAGATGCCAAATTCTATTTAGGAGATATTACCAAAAAAGAAACGCTAACACCAATTTTTGAAAAGGAATGTAAGGAAAAACCATTTGATGTCGTCATGCATTTTGCTGCCAAACTCATCGTTCCAGAAAGTGTAACTCACCCGTTAGAATACTATTACAATAACGTCGAAGGAGTTCGCATCATGTTGGAAACCATGAAGGACTTTGACATTAAAAATGTCGTCTTCTCATCGACTGCAGCCGTCTATGGAAATCCCTCAAAATACATTTGTGAAGAAGAGGATCCATGCAATCCAATCAACCCTTATGGTGCTAGCAAGTTATCGAGTGAACAAATGATTAAATACGTATGTGTTGCCCATGACATGAATTACTGTATCTTCCGTTACTTCAATGTAGCAGGAGCGGATCACACGTTAGAAATTGGTTTAAAGAAAGACAATTTGACACATCTCATTCCTATAACCATCCAAACAGCTTTGGGCATGAGAGAAAAGATGTTTGTCTTTGGAGACGATTACGACACCAAAGATGGAACCTGCATAAGAGACTATATCCACGTATCGGATCTTGCTTATGCTCATGTCTTAGGAGCAGAATACCTAACCAAAAACCATCGTTCTCTTCTTGTGAATTTAGGTTCGAATGAAGGTTACACCGTCAAAGAAGTCATCGACGAAGTCCAAAAAATTTATCCCGTAAACTATGAGATCGTCGGAAGAAGAGAAGGGGATCCTGCCAAACTCATTGCCTCTAACCAAAAAGCTAAAGAATTATTAGGTTGGATGCCAAAGTACAATTTGCACGATATCATTGAAAGTGATATGAATTTTAGAAAACAATTTATAGAAAAAGACTAGTAATAGTACTAGTTTTTTTGTTATAATTTTATGGAAAGAAGTGAAATAATGAAATGTAGTAACTCTCGATTTATTCTTCTAAAAAACAAATATAATAGCATGATCGAATTCTTTAAGAAGATAAATTCAAAAAAATGTATTATCACTTTATCGATTATAGTATTTATCGTAATGGTAATTCTCAATAGTTTATCGCCTTTTATAGCAGACGATTATTCCTATGCCTTTGGAGTAAAAGGAATTAGAATCAGCAATATAATAGATATTTTCCATTTTCAAGTGTGGCATTATTTTAATTGGGGTGGAAGAATTATTGCTCATTTTTTAGCTCAATTATTTATTGCAATGCCACCCATCCTATTTGATATTGCTAATGCAGCAATGTTTGTGTTGTTTACATTACTTATCTATTATCATATAAAAGGGTATGGAAAGCATAGAGCATCTTTACTATTATTTATTCTGATCTTACTTTGGTTTTTTACCCCAGCATTCGGTGAAACTTTGATGTGGACGATCGGTTCTTGCAATTATTTATGGGGAATGGTCTTGATATTGGCTTATCTCCTTCCATATCGATTATATTTAGAACGACAGAAAAAATTTTCTCTATGGAAAACAATTCTTTTTACCGTATTCGGCATCATAGCAGGATGGACAAATGAGAATACAGCATTTGCCATGATTATGATCACAAGCACAATTTTAATATTAGAACGTAGTCAAAAAATGAAAATTCCAGTATGGCAAAAAACAGGACTATGCTCGAGCATAATAGGTTTTTTACTATTAATCTGTGCACCAGGAAACTTTGTACGTAGTGAAGCATTTGTAGAAAACAGTAACTTCATTATTAAAATAGTAAAACGTTTTATAAAATATACTTATTTAGCAAAAGAGTTAATTGTGCCACTGTTACTTCTACTATTAGCACTATCGATCATTTCTTATCATCAAAAAAATAAAAAGTTTGCATATCACCACTTACTGTTTGTCTATTTATTAGGATCGTTCTTTGCTATTTATTCCATGTTAATGTCACCAACTTTTCCAGATCGAGCATGGTTTGGAGCCATCACTTATACAATCATAAGTTGTGGAATTTCTTATTATGCCCTCGATTTTTCTTCTCCGATGATCAAACAGTTGACATATTCTCTATTGGTACTAACAAGCGGTTTAATGATATTTGAAATAGGTATTTTAGTTTATGATGATTATCAATTTTTAAAGAAATGGAATGACCGGATTCACTATATTGAAAAACAAAAACAAAACAATGAATTGGATATTATCGTCCCATCTATCGTAAATACCAATAAACGTGGTAGTTACTGGTGGGATATTGGAATAGACCCCAACCTATGGCCTAATACAGATGTAGCAAGATATTATCAAATTCGATCAATACGAATATCGTAAAATAATATAAAGATGAGTTGACAAAATTTAACAACTCTCTTTTTTTATGCTTGAAATGTCCTAAATTGTTTTACAAATGTCGAAAAAAATGGTATATTGTAAGATAGGTGATTACAGTGGAAAAGAAGAAAAAAATGATCATTATGATAGCTATTTTAATTGGTGTATTTTTACTGGCAGCCATAACCGTCTTTTTTGTAAACTATCAAAAAGACAAAAAAGAAACCAAACAGAACATGGATAAAGTCATCGAAGAATACCAAACCTTTAAAACATCGATGGGGGAGTATGCTGCGACAAGAAGCACGTTATACGAAACCGTTTTTAAAACGTATTTAAACGAAATGCAAGCAAATTATCAAAGTCACCTCGAACAAATAAAACAGTACGAAGAACAAGTAACAAAAATAGAAAAAGACCATAAAGAATTAGAAAAACTATGTCGAGTCGTTTATTTAAAAGACGAAGTAGATCATAAATGTGAAGCATATCGCTTATCTTATGAACAAATGAACAATTATTTTGTGAAAGACATTGCAAGATTCAATGAAAATATTGCGAAGTACAACGAATGGAAAAGCGAAACGGATGCGAACTTAGAAATGTATGAAATGAAAACGAAACGAGATTACATAGATTATAATAAGGATGGTACATATTTTGGAAAAGAATAAAGGTGATAACATGGAAGAAGAACAAAAGATAACAGACGAAAAAAGCAAAGACAAGAAAAAACTACCACGATGGAAAAAAGTCGTCATAGCATTGTCAAGTGTATTTGTAGCAGGAATTGCTTCAGGTCTTTTTCTTCTCTATGGACCTTGGCCCTATGTAAGAGAAACGTTAATCACGACAGCCATGACGACGATGTCCCACCAATATTTAGCAAAATGGTTCTACAGTGATGAAACCATTAATAAAGTGTTATCGAAACACAAAGTCATCGAAAGTGGCGAATCGACCAATCCCGATTTAATCGAAATGGAAGATCATACCGGAAATAGTACGATGTACGAATCGAAATATGAAGAACAGATTTTAAAAAAGGATAGCGATAATGACCTATTCAAAGTCATCGAGATATCAGGAACTGGGTATCAAGGGTATTTAGTAGCAATCTATGACCCTTCAAAAGTAAAAATTGCGACGACGAGATACTTAAATCAAACAGGAGAATATATTACGACGATTGCTCAAAACAACAATGCTAGAGTTGCGATCAATGCTGGAGGTTTCTACGATCCCGATTGGAATAGTAATGGTGCCCTTCCTCATGGGACTGTCATCAAAGATGGAAAAGTCATAAGCGATTACGATGATGCTACAGTAGGTGGAGGCTTCATCGGGTTCACTTACGAAAATAAATTAGTATTAGGGAGAATGTCGATCAACGAGGCACTAAATATGGGAATGCGCGATGCAATTGAATTTGGTCCATTCTTAGTAGTCAATGGGAAACCATCGTTTATCAAAGGAAATGGTGGATGGGGAATTGCCCCTCGAACAGCCATTGGTCAACGAAAAGATGGTATCGTCTTATTCTTAGTCATCAATGGTCGCCTCGCCACATCGATCGGTGCAGACATGGTCGATCTAACAGAAGTCATGATGAACTATGGCGCATACAATGCTGCTAACATGGACGGAGGTTCTTCTACAGCCCTCGTCATCGACAATAAAATCATCAATAAACCAGTTGCATCTGGACCAAATGGATTGAGAACCATTCCAACAGTTTGGATCGTAACCGATTAGGAAGGAAGTAAATGATGGAAAAAGAAAAGAAAAAAAAGGGTAAATCAACACAAAAACGAAAACTAGATGGACAACACATCTTTGTTATTGTGAGTTTAAGTATACTAATCTTGATTGGTACAGTGATCGGTGGTAAATCACTATATTATTACAGCAAACAAAACCAAAAGATCAAAGTAGAATCCAAATTATTAGCAACGATCGTCAAAAAGAACAACGAAATTGTAAGTGATGGAGATGGTCTTTACAAAGATGGACAAAGTTATTTGTTTAAAGGAAAAGTAGAAACCAACTACGTCATGTATTCCAACATGTTGTGGCGCGTTCTAAAAATAAACGAAGATAACACCGTAAGACTTATTGCAGAAGATCCACAGACCAACATGATCTGGGGGGATGAAAGTACCTATTTAACGTCTAATGTCTATCAATGGTTGAACCAAAACGAAGAAGTAGAACACACTGGAATATTCCATCAATCGTTAACGAACCCTTCCAAATATTTAACGATCTCCTCATGGTGTGAAGATACAGTCGTAGATGGCAAAGTAGAATGTAAAAAAAGTGATACATCGGATCTATATACCATTTTAACACTAGAAGAATACATGGATGCAGGAAGTGAAAACAGCTTCTTAAATAACGGCACCAACGCTTGGCTTTTAGGAGTAAATGCCGAAGATGAAAAAATTGTCTTAAATAAAAACGGCAAAATCACAACAGCACCAAGTTACGAAGGATATGGAATTCGTCCTATCGTCACCATAAATGATAAAGTAGACACGTTAAGTGGAACAGGAACCAAAGAAGACCCTTATAAAGTCGAAGTAGAAGAAGATAAAACCATGTATCGTCGTTATGTAAAACTAGGAGAAGACCTCTACCAAATATACGATATAGAAAACGAAACCATCTTAAGATTATCGCCAACAGACTATTTAAAAATGAACGGTGAATACGATCAATCGATCTATAGTTATACAGACAATACGTTTAACATGAATAATCGTTACAATATCGCGTACTATTTAAACAATCGTTACTATTACACTCTACCGTATAAAGATGCACTAAGTGATTGTACCTTCTATCATGGAGAATTATCGGATGAAAAGGGATATCAGTATCTAAATCTTTATGAAAATCCAATCGTTGCCAAAGTAGGATTATTAACGACGAAAGACATAAAAGTAACGCCACTTCTTTCAAACTATTATTTGATGGACAAAACGTCATCCTTTAGTGAAATGGCATACTTCCAACAAAACGATGGTAAATTAATGGAAAGTTTAACAAACGAAGAAAGATCAATTGTCCCAGCAGTATGTATCGATAAAACCAAATTGACACAAGGGGACGGAACGATTGACAACCCTTATGTAATGGAGTAGTGATAACATGGAAAAAAAGAAAAAAGTAAAAAGTGATGCAAAAAAAATAGAGAAAGAGCCAAAGAAAAAAACACCAAAAAAAGAGAAAACGGACCGACCAAAGAAAAAACTAAAATTCAAATTTAGAAAAACGACAGTTGCGGTATTCTTTTTAGATATTTTTGCCCTCGTCGTCCTATTTGTTATCTATGGACCGTTCCATGGTTTTCGCGACTTGTGGATTACGACAGCCATGACAACGATGAATCATCGCTATTTAGCGTATACGTTCTATAGCCCCAAGACAGTAGACAAAGTCATGAGTCAAAACTACATTGAAGAAATAAGAGAACCGATCAATTTCGATGATATTGTCATTGGCAATGTTGGAGAGAAAGATAGTTATTCATCCATCTATGAAGAACAGATCTTTACCCGTGATGAAGGAAACGATATTTATAAGATTATCAGAATTGATGAATCTGGGTATAAAGGATATTTAACCGTTATCTACGATCCTGCCAATGTAAAACTAGCCGTATCGACAGGAATTGGAAAGTACCGTGGAACATCGGTTGCCAATCTATGCAAAGAAAACGGAGGTCTCGTTGGAATTAACGGGGGTGGCTTTGAAGACTTAGATGGTTGGGGAAATGGAAATATTCCGTATGGATCGATCATTAAAGATGGACAACACATTTGGTATCACGATGGAGGAGATGGAGGCTTGATCGGCTTTAACAAAGACAACAAAATGTATTTAACGTACGAAACAGCAGAACAAGCGATTGCCAATGGAATGAGAGATGCCGTTGAGTTTGGACCATTCTTAATCGTCAATGGAAAAGCATCTATCATCAATGGTGATGGTGGTTGGGGAATCGCTCCTCGTACAGTCATTGCCCAACGAAAAGATGGAATCGTCCTCTTCTTAGTCATCGAAGGACGTTTGCCAGGCTACAGTTTAGGAGCTAGCATGAAAGATGTCATCGAATTACTTCTTCGTTACAAAGCATACAACGCTGCAAACCTCGATGGAGGAGCCTCAAGTACCATGGCTGTAAATGGAAAACTCTATAACCGTCCATCAGCAGGAGGAGAATACGGAGGAAGAACCGTATCGAATGCTTGGATTGTCACAGCAGGTAACTAAAATATAGGAGGAAACGATGAAAGCAAACAAAAAGAAAACGATTTTAATAGGAGTGATCATTCTCTTTTGTCTTTCTGCATTTCTGATTGCTTTCCTCACCCTAAGAGATGTATATCAAAAAAATAAGGAAAAAGATCGACAAGAACAAGAAAAAAGCCTGATAAAAGAAATAGAAAATAACTATTCGCCCTTTGTCAAAACAACCACCGATGCCACTCTTTATAAACAGGAAGAAGGTTCCTATAAAAAAGTAGGAACCATCGAAAAAGGAATTGAATTAGAACTAAAAGAAAACTTAGAAATTACCAAAGATAGCATCTATTTTCCCTTAAAAAATATCGATTACTATCTATCATACCAAGATGTAGAGAAAATAGAAGCCCTAACATCAATTAGAAAAGATTATAAAAATTATTTGCCCTTTAATGAAAATGTAAAAACAGAAAACAAAACCAATCTTTATTTAGAAAGTACCTTAGCTTACCAAATAGAAGAGGGAATCGATCTACCAATCATCATAAAAAAAGAAAATGAGTATTATGTGGAGTATGATAATCGTCTTCTATCGATAAAGAAAGAAGAAGCGACGACATATCCACAAGAAAATACGACTCAAGAAGAAGCAACGAGCCTTTCGACCATCGCTTATCATTTTATCTATGATAGGACAAAAGATACTTGTAATCAATCGATCTGTCATGATATAACACAGTTCGATAGTCACTTAAACTACATCAAAGAAAATGGATTTTACACCCTCAGAATGAACGATTTAGAACTGTTCCTAGATGGAGCGATTCGCTTACCGAAAAAGAGTGTCGTCATCACAATCGATGATGGTTGGTACGTAGAAAACGCCATTCCCATCCTCGAAAAATACCAGTTAAATGCAACCGTATTCCTCATTACGAGATCGTACTCAGCAGATATGTTCCCATCTGAATACTTAGAAAAACACTCCCATAGTAACGATCTCCATGAGCCGGGCGTCTGTAGTGGTGGACAAGGCGGAGGAATTAAATGCTTACCTCGCGAAAATATCTTAAACGACTTAAAAATAAGCCGAGAAAAAACCAATGGATCAACCGTTTTCTGTTATCCGTTCTACGAGTACAATAACTATGCGATCTCTCTTTTACAAGAAGCAGGTTTCACCATGGCTTTCAAAGGTGGTTATACCAAAGTCACAAGATCCACAAACAAAATGGAAATCCCAAGATTTACATTGTCGAGTACCAGCACAGTATATGATTTAGCGGAAATAATTAACTAACAAGGTTCTGTAAAAACAGAATCTTTTTTACATAATATGTCAAGAAACGAAGAATAAAGTAGACAAAATCTAGTGCGAGAAACAAAAAAATATTATATAATGAAAGTATAAAGTGAGCGTGATAGTATGAAAATGAAAATTATGGATGGAAATGAAGCTTGTAGTTATGTATCCTATGCTTTTACCGAAGTAGCAGGCATTTATCCCATTACGCCATCTAGTACCATGGCGGAATTAATTGATAAATGGAGTCAAAATGGAAAAAAGAACTTCTTTGGTGAAGAAGTCATCGTCAAAGAAATGCAATCGGAAGCAGGAGCCATCGGCATGGTTCACGGTTCTCTCCAAGCAGGGTGCCTAACGACAACTTATACGTCAAGCCAAGGTTTATTATTGATGATTCCGAACATGTATAAAATAGCAGGAGAACAACTTCCTGCTGTTATTCACGTCGCTGCACGATCTCTTTCAACTCACGCCTTATCGATTTTTGGCGACCACCAAGATATCTATGCCACTCGTATGACTGGCTTTGCTATTTTAGCTGAATCATCCCCACAACAAGTCATGGATTTAACCTCTGTCGCGCATCTTTCAGCCATCAAAGGAAGAATTCCTTTTCTAAACTTCTTTGACGGTTTTAGAACCAGTCATGAACTCCAAAAAATAGAACCAATCGATCTCGACAAAGTCAAAAAATTAATCGACATCAAGGCCCTCCACCAATTTAGATCGCGCGCACTAACGCCCAATAACCCCGTAACTAGAGGAACTAGCCAAAATGATGACATCTATTTCCAAGCGACCGAAGTAAGAAATCCCTACTACGACAAATTACCTGACATCGTCAATGACTACATGCAAAAGATCAGTGAAATAACAGGACGAAAGTATGCTCCGTTCGTCTATTACGGAAGCAAAAAAGCCACCAAACTGATCGTTGCGATGGGTTCAGTCTGTGAAACCATTAAAGAAACGATCGACTATTTAAATGAACAAGATAACGAAGAGCCTTACGGACTAATCGAAGTTCATTTATATCGACCATTTAGCAAAAAGTATTTCTTAGAAGTCCTTCCCAATACCGTAAAAAGTATTGCTGTTTTAGACCGGACGAAAGAACCAGGTGGAGTAGGAGAACCTCTTTACCTAGATGTAAAAAGTATCATGGCAACGACCAATCGACGTGTAAAAGTCATCGGTGGAAGATACGGATTATCGAGTAAAAATACCAATCCAAGTTGTATCAAAGCCGTCTATGACTTTCTAGACAAAACGGATAATTTCACAGGTTTTACTGTAGGAATCGACGATGATGTAACGAACTTAAGTCTTCCTCTTGAACCATTTCATCTACCTAATGATAATGTGGAGTTTTTAGTCTATGGTTATGGTAGCGACGGTATGGTCTCAGCTTGTAAAGATCTCATGAAAATTACAGGAGAATCGACCAATGCTTATGTACAAGGATATTTTCAGTACGACTCCAAAAAAAGTGGGGGAGTAACAAAAAGTCATCTTCGCTTTGGAAAAAATCCCATTCGTTCCACTTATTATGTGGAAAAGCCAAAACTCGTGGTCTGTACCAAAGATAGTTACTTAAAAAAGTGGAATGTGTTAGAAAACATCGAAAAAAACGGAATCTTTCTTCTAAATACCGACAAAGATGAACAACACGTTTTATCGTTGTTCACGAGCGAAGAACTAAAAATACTAAAAGAAAAACACATAAAATTCTATATAGCAAATGCAGAAGATCTTTCTAAAACGGTAGGATTAGACAAAAAAATAAGTGCCATCATCGAAACCCTCATTTTCAAAATTGGCCACATCATTCCGTTCGAGTTTGCCATTCAAAAAATGAAAGAAGCTCTCGATGAGAAATTTAAAAACAAAGGTGGAAACCTCGCCATCAGAAATAAACAGGCGATCGATAATGCCCTAAAATTATTAAAGGAAGTAACCGTCGATGATCAAGAAGTTGACGAATCTATAGACGATGAAACAACCGAAAAAACACTCTTCGAAATGATGGATGCAAGACAAGGTGACAAATTGAAAGTAAGTGCCTTCCAAAACAGGAGTGATGGTACGTTCGAAAAAGGATTGTCCCATTTGGAAAAAAGACAACCATCTTCTTTTGCCCCTTGCTTTATCAAAGAAAACTGTATTGAGTGTAATCTCTGTTCTTTGGTTTGTCCTCATGCCGTCATTCGACCATTCCTGTTAGATGACGAAGAATTAGAACATGCTCCGAAATCCGTCAAAGAAAACGTCGTCGAAACCGTAATCAAAAAGGATCATTTAAAATACATTGTCTCTGTATCGTTAGACGATTGTACAGGATGCAAACTCTGTGTCAATATCTGTCCAGGTAAAAACAAAGAAAAAGCCCTCGTCATGCAAGAAATCGATAAACAAAAAAAACGGGGAAAAGACAAAGAGTTCCCTTATCTTGTCAATCACGTCAAAGAAAAAGAGGTTTTCCCATCGAAAACAGTAAAAGGAAGTCAGTTTGTCACACCAAAGTTCGAATTTAGTGGTGCCTGTGCTGGCTGTGGCGAAACGCCGTATTTAAAATTATTGACCCAACTGTTTGACAATCTAGTTATTGCCAATGCCACTGGATGTTCATCGATCTATGGCGCCAGTGCTCCTAGTACTCCGTATTCCGTCCCTTGGGCAAGTTCGTTGTTTGAAGACAATGCCGAATATGGATACGGTATGAAAATCGCTGACAATGCCATGAAAAATCGGATTCAATCGATCATCAAAGACAATTTAGATAAAGTAGAAGAACAAGAGAAAAAAATCTATGAAGACTATTTAGAAAACATCAATAATGAAACAGGAGAAGCCCTTTATCAAATCATCGATCAAACGAAGATCAAAGCCTTAATACCATTAAAAGACTTCATCAAACCAAAATCCATTTGGATGGTAGGAGGCGATGGTTGGGCCTACGATATTGGTTTTAGTGGGATCGACCATGTACTAGCAAGCAAAGAAAACGTCAACATCTTAGTATTAGATACTGAAGTATATTCCAACACAGGAGGACAATCGTCAAAATCAAGTCCTACAGGAAGTGTTTCTAAGTTTAGTGCAACAGGAAAAACCACGACCAAAAAAGACTTAGCTAGAATTGCCCTTACATACCCACATGTCTATGTTGGAACGATCTCGCTCGGTGCCAATCAAAACCATGCCATCAAAACCTTGATTAAAGCAGAAAGTTACCAAGGACCATCGATCATCATCGCATACTCTCCATGCATTGCCCAAGGAATTTTAAAAGGAATGGAAGATACCATGGAAGAAGAAAAGAAAGCGACGATCTCTGGCTACTTCCCATTATTCCATTACGATCCGCGAACCAAAACATTCACACTAGATAGCAAAGCAGATTTTGAGAAATACGAAGAATTCTTAAATGGAGAAGATCGTTACAAAATGTTAAAAAGTGTCAATAAAAAACATCACAAAGAATTACTACAAGAAAACAAAAATCAAGCGATAGCTCGTTACCAATACTATGAAATGTTGGATGAAATGAGTAAAAAGAATTCGAAAGAGGACGAATAAAAAAAGACTTCAGAAAGGAAAACTGAAGTCTTTTTTCAAAACAAAAGAAGTTGCACCCCCTGAGGGCAACTTCCTAAAAAGAATAAAAAGGGGTTGGCTAGTGTGATACTAGCGACCAATTCGCCATTTGGGAATTGGTACTGTTTATAATAATCGATTCACTAGTATTTGTCAACAGAAAAAGACAATTTTTTTAAGGAATTTTCACAATGGAAAAACAGGAAAAAAGCGGATTCTTCTTTTCTAAAAGATAGATTTATGTTATAATAGCAACCGAAGGAAGTGGTGGTATGAGTATCGAGTTAAACAAAGTAAAAGGGATTGGTCCGAAATCGGAAATGCTATTAAATAAACTAAATATTTATAACGTCGAAGACTTAGTCACTCACTATCCATTTCGTTATGATATTTTACAAAGAGGGAATCTTTTAGAGACCGAAGATCAAGAACACATCATCATCGATGGGAAAGTAGAAAGCATTCCTATCTTATTAAGATTTAAAGCAGGATTAAATAAAATGAATTTTCGCTTAGTCACAAATAGTGGCGTCGTTGGTGTATCGATTTTTAACCGGGCTTTCCTAAAACAACAATTGCAAGTAGGAACAGGAATCACAGTGATTGGAAAATTAGATAAAAAGAAAAATGTTATCACAGCAAGTGATATCAAGATGGGAGTATTGACGAATCAAGCTAAAATTGAACCAGTCTATCACTGTACAAGTGGCTTAACAGGAAAAAATTTGAGCAATTATATCAACATGGCTCTTTTAACCTATGGAAAAGAAATACCAGATTACATCCCTGATTATTTACAAGAGAAGTACCAGTTTTCCAATAAGAAAACAGCACTAAATATTTTACATAACCCACCGACCATGGATAAACTAAAAGAAGCAAGCATTCGTCTCAAATACGAAGAACTATTTGCTTTCATGTTCAAAATAAACTATTTAAAAGAAGAACATCATCGGGAAAACCACGGATTAAAACGTGATATTAAAGAAAAAGAGGTAAAGGCATTTATAAAGGATCTTCCCTTTGAATTAACCAAAGATCAATTAAAAGCGATTGATGAAATAAAAACGGATTTAAATAATCCTTCCCGAATGAACCGTTTATTGCAAGGGGATGTCGGAAGCGGAAAAACGATCGTTGCCATCACTGCTATGTATTTAAATTATTTAAGTGGTTATCAAAGTGCATTAATGGCCCCAACAGAAATTTTAGCGGTCCAACATTATCATAACATGAAAGAAATTTTAGGAAAGTATGGCATAGAAATTGCTCTTTTAACAGGATCGGTAACTAAGAAAGAAAAACAAGAGATCTATAAAGAATTAAAAGAAGGTACCATCAACATGATTGTAGGAACTCATGCCCTAATTCAAGAAGAAGTAACATATCAAAACTTAGGACTCGTCATCACGGATGAACAGCATCGCTTTGGTGTCAATCAAAGGGCCAATCTAAAAAACAAAGGTATGACTCCAGACATCCTTTACATGAGTGCAACCCCCATTCCAAGAACCTATGCATTAACGATTTATGGTGATATGGATGTATCGATGATCAAAGAACGTCCCAAAGGCCGAATGCCTATAAAAACGCTAGTAAAGACGAATAAAGAAATGAAAGAAGTTCTAACCCTAATGCACGAAGAACTAAAAGCAAATCATCAAATCTACGTCATTGCACCGTTAATCGAAGAAAGTGAAAACAGCGATCTAACGACAGTTTGTGAATTAAAAGATAAAATGAATCTTGCTTTTGGTAGCAAATTTAAAATCGACATGGTCCACGGCAAAATGCGTCCCGAAGCCAAAGATCTCATCATGCAAGAATTTGCCCAAAATAAAATCAACATTCTAATAAGTACTACAGTAATCGAAGTAGGTGTAGACGTACCAAATGCAACCATGATGGTAATATTCGATGCTTCAAGATTTGGGCTATCGACGCTTCATCAATTAAGAGGAAGAGTAGGACGTGGAACCAATCAATCCACATGTATTTTAATCAGCGATAGTGATACCAAAAGACTCGAAATCATGGAAAAAGTAGACGATGGCTTCATCATAAGTGAAGAAGATTTTAAACTAAGAGGTCACGGAGATCTCTTTGGAACCAAACAAAGTGGTGACATGACCTTTAAGATTGCCAATCTAAAACAAGACTACAAAATATTACTACAAGCCAAAGAAGATTCCCAAAAATATCTGTTAGATGAAAAATATAATGATACCAATCTAAAACAAAACTTAATGGAAACAATCCACAGTAGTTAAAAAGTGTAAAGTGGGAAAAATAGGAAAAGAAAGAATTGACTTTTTCTATTTTTCATATTATGATTAACTTGTGTAAGGTAAAACTTACATAATCATTCTCACGGACTAAAGTGTGAGAATGTATTCAACCGAACCCCCTGAAATTCCCCTCGAGAGAGGGGAATACTTTTGTTTATAATGAATTTTTAACTATTTTGGATTTATTTAGATACCTAGATTTAAATTATCTATGGTATTTTTTACATTAGTTAGATTATTAGGAAACATGTGAGCATAAGTATCTAATGTTTCTTTAGTACTAGCGTGTCCTAAATATTTTGATACAGTTGTT
>CAZJKO010000008.1:0-31270 GCA_964546995.1 uncultured Muribaculaceae bacterium
ATATTTAAGATTTACTCTTTTTTTGATATAATTAGATAAGATTTAATGGAGTTGAAAATATGAATCAAGAAAAAATCGCTAAGTTTATTAAGGATATACGAAAAAAACATAATCTAACTCAAAAGCAATTTGCAGATAAATATAATGTTACTTATCAAGCAGTAAGCAAATGGGAAAATGGAATGTTATTGTACAAATGACACACAAATTATTTTATTGTTAATACAATTGTATATACAAGTTTTTACTTTAAAATAAGAAAATTTAGATTGCTAAAACCCAGTTGTATATACAAAAAATTAAATTTGTACATACATTACGCAAGTGCGAAATGCTTCGTGGTGCACGAAAAATCACTAGAAAGTCTTTATTTATAAGACTTTTAAAATTTCGTGGCGTTTTTTCATATCCTGTTGTCATTTTTTAAAAGAAAACTTTTAAAACTAGATATAAACTATATTAAATAATCTATTTGAAAATGGTATAATAAATGTAAATAAGAGGTATGTAGAAATGGTAATTATTGGAGGTTAGACATATGTTAGATTGTTATATACATCAAATTGGAAAAATTAACGATGAAAAAACTTATAAAACACTATTAAGTATTCTAAAGAGCAGGGTGATATGTTCAAGGGCATATTTAAAAAATAATTTAGGTATAATAATAAGGAATGAGGAAAGACCATTTGATGGAAAAATACCTAAAAATGAGTTCTATTATGATACAAATGAGAAGCATAAAGAAGTAGTGTCATTATCTGATTCTAATGACAGATTAGTAAAGAAGTCAATAGAAAAAAAATCCCATGCTACATGGACATGTTTTGATTATGATAATATCGCTATTGCGGTTTCTAAAGAAATTGAAATTTTGTCAATGTCTTCAGAAGATATGAAATATTTAGTGCCAGGTGAAGTGCAAGTAAAAGATAAGATAGATTCCGAATATTTTATTGGCTTGTTACTTCCCATATCAAAAGAACAATTACAAGATGAAACATATTGTGAAATAGTTAATATTATTGCTAAGATATGTGAAGAATATTTACCTTTAAATATATACAATTATGAAGGTGAATTATTAAAGGAAAAATCAAATAAAAAAATAAAATAATTGTTAAATATCACTTAATGCAAAAAATGAATTAAATATTTATAAATTATCTGTCTGTGTCATTTGCACAACGAAAATGGTTTAAATATGCCAGATACTTCTCTTATGAAACAAATGAGTAAAGATTTTGGAATAAGTATAGATGAACTTTTAGAGGGAGAATATAAAGAAACAAAAAGGAAAAAGAAGTTTTTAATAATTTTTATGTCAACTATATTATTTGTTGCTTTGAGTGTAATTTTAATAGTTATATTTAAACCATTCCAAAAGGATAACGATTTTCAATTTAAAACTTTATCAACAGAATGTGAAAATTTTAATATTTCCGGAAATATTGCTTATAATGAAAACAAGTCAGCAATTTACATTACTAATATTAAATATTGTGGTGGTGATAATACAGAAGAGTATAAGCAAATAGAATGCACTTTGTATGAATCAAATAATAATATGGAAAGAAAAATTAGTTCTTTTAAATCCAATCACGAAAAAATTAAATTAGAAGCATTTTTACAAAATGTTACTCTATCCATAGATAATTATGAAAAAGCTTGTAAAGAATATCAACAAAATAGTTTATATTTATCTATCAATGCAACTGATTATAATGAAAAAATAACAAGTTATAAAATACCTTTAAAATTAAGCAGTTGTTTGAAGTAAAATAACATCAACTAAATTACTCAACTGAATGTTGAGTTTTTTCAACTACATCGTTATTGGTTCTTTTTGAGTACTCATGTAAAATAGTTATTGAAAGGAGAAAAAAGAAATGAAGAAATATTTAATTTTAGTGCTAGTTGCTGTTGCTAGTATAGTAATAGGAGGTTTAGGAAGTTATTTTATCTTTGGTAGTTCTAATAATAAGCAAGACGGAAAATATGAAAATCCACTACCAAAACAAGAAAAATCAAAAGGTCTTCGAGGAGTATATGATATTGATAAAAATATCAACGAAAAAACAATTGATAATTATTTAGGTAGAAGTGATACTGTATATCGTGATGTAAGAATGCTTATGGATAGTGCTACTTGGGAAAACAAAGGTGGAGAAAGAGAATTAACAGGTTTTGTTGATGGATTTGAAGTAGTACCTTATGCTTATTTAACTGAATTCCCACAAGAATATATAGATCAAAAAGCAAGTGAAAATGTATCTGGTTTATATACAGGAAAAACATTATTTTTTTTAGATAAAAATGGTAATTATGTTGCTAATTATAAAGAATCAATGGAAATATTAGAGTATCTTTTTCCAAAAGATAAATATATCTTTATTATGTGTGGAGCTGGAGGATATGCAAACTTCACTAAACAAATGTTAGTTGCTTTAGGTTGGGATAAAGATAAAATATACAATGTTGGTGGATACTGGAACTATGAGGGTAATCGTAGTATTAGTACAGTAAATAATCATGATTCTAAAACAAAATATGATTTTTGGAAAGTAAATTATCATGATATAGATTTTGATAATTTAACGGAGATTAAATAATGAAAAAGAAAGTAATTACGATTTTATCAATAGCATTTACTTTAATGATAATTGCTTTTGGTTTCAAGGTTACAGATAAAAGCGGAAAGACATTTTATTTAGAAGATAATTACTATGGAAAAAATAATGTAACTGAAATCAAAAATGATGAGTTAAAACAGTTGATAGATAATAAAGAATCATTTGCAGTATTTGTATACCAATCAATGTGTGTTACTTCTTCTGATTTTGAAAGTGTATTATCTGATTTTTTAGAAGACAATCAAATAAGTATTTATAAAATTGCTTTTTCTAATATAAAAGATACAGATATAGGGAAATCAGTAAAATATTATCCATCATTTATTATTTATAATAAGGGGAAAATGATTGATTTTTTAGAAGCAGATAAAGATGAAGATGTTAAGTATTATACTTCTAAAGATGAATTTGAAAGTTGGTTTACTAAATATATAAAATTAAAGAACAGCTCGTCTTTTAACTCTAATTCTTCTAATAATACACCAAATATATCAGAAGAAAATAATTTATCAAAAGATATTACTCTTGAAAATGTTATAAGAGAAGATAATAAAGTTAATATTTATTTCTTTTGGGGAAATGGCTGCCCTCATTGTGCTGAAGAATTTGAGTTTTTTGAGAGTATAAAAGAAAAATATGGAGATTATTATAACCTATATACTTTTGAAACTTGGTATAATGAAGATAATGCAAAATTAATTTATTCTTTTGCTGAAAGTATGGGAGATAAAGTGACAGGAGTTCCTTATACCATTATTGGAGATAAATCATTCACAGGTTTGATAAGTATAAATGCAAATTTATTAGTGAAATAGAAAAACAACATAAAAATAGCTACGATGTTTACTTAGATAAAATAAAAAATGTTTTATAGAGCAAATCAGTTATTATAGAGGATTTGCTTTTTTTCTGGTATAATAGTTAATATAATCAGAATGATAAATACAATTTGAAAGAGAGATAGAGTAAAGGAATTTTATATGAAAAAGTTAATCATCATTGCGGCGATTGGCAAAAATATGGAACTGGGAAAAGATAATGAACTCATTTGGCGTTCAAAGGAAGACATGAATTTTTTTAGAGAAACAACAATAGGACACAATATCGTTATGGGAAGCAAGACATTTAATTCTCTCCCTAATGTTTTACCAAATAGAACGCACATTGTTTTAACTACGCAAAACATGGAATTGCCTTCTGATGTGATAAAGTGCGATAGTATTGAAAAATTTATGACTTTGGCTCAAAATATAGATGATGAAATCTACGTGATTGGTGGTGGCCTCCTATATAAGAGCTACTTCCATTTACGGATATGATGTATTTGACAGAGTTTGATGCTATATGTAAAGATGCCACTGTCTATTTTCCAAAAATTGATCAAGATAATTGGGAAAGAGAAGTAACTCATATCGATAAGGACAACAATCCTCCTTATTTGCGTAAAGTTTATATAAGAAAGAATAATTAAGATAACTTATAAGCAATAGTAAAAAGATTAAAAATATTTAGAATTGGTAAAGTGAAGGCACAGGACAATTCAAAAGCAAAATGTACTTAAGATAGGAGAAACAAAATATGAGTAAATATGACCCATTATGGAACGAGATAAAAGAACAAAATCAAGAAGAATACAGTTTGACCTTTCGAGAAATAAAAAGCATTTTAGGATTTGACCTAGACCATTCTTTTTTAACCTACAAAAAGGAATTAAAAGAATATGGTTATGAAGTGATTAACATTTCAATGAAAGAAAAAAAGATTAAGATAAAGAAAATGAAATAGACAAGTTATGATATAATGAATAAAATCGAGGTATTTTAAAAAGAATAAGTGAAGTGGGTAAAATGGAAAAAAGTAAGAAGTATTACAACAAATTAGATAGAATAAGATTGATCAGTTGTTTGGCTGTCTTGTTTTATCATTTTCACATTCTAAAAGGAGGTTATTTAGCCGTATGTACCTTCTTTGTCTTAAGTGGATATTTATCATTTGTTTCATTCCATAACCAAGAATCGTTTTCATTAAAAGAATACTATTGCAATCGTTTAAAAAAAATATATTTTCCCCTCGTGTTAATTACCTTTTTAACCATTGCCGTTGTGTCACTATCTTCCAACTTTATTTGGTTAAATCTAAAACGTGAAGTACCTTCTGTTTTATTCGGATATAACAATTTTTGGCAACTAAGTGCCAATTTGGACTATTTTACAAGAAACATCAATTCACCACTTACTCACTTATGGTATACATCGATTCTAATTCAGTTCGATGTCGTATTTCCCTTTTTCTATCTATTCCTTCGCAAAATAAAACAAAAAACAAATCCGTTTATTCCATTCATAATAACTGGAACTCTTGCATTAGCAAGTATGGCATATTTCTATTGGTTGAGTTTAAATAACAATATCATGCCGGCATACTATCACACCTTCTCAAGATTATTTTCTATCTTATTTGGCTTGTTCTTAGGGATGGTACATGAACATACCAATGGTCGATTGTTCATTCTAAAAAAAGAAGGCCATCCTCTAAGGGAAAAAACGATATTTTATGCTTACCTTTTAGTATTGCTCGCCATGTTCCTATTGGTAGAGTCATCATCATCTTACTTTGCGTTAGCCATGATCGTAACAACAATAATAAGTTGTCGATTAATAGAATATGCGACCATAGAAACGAAAGAAGAGGTATCAGGCCCTGACAAAATCGTCAAATTGTTAGCAAGTATCAGTTATGAAATTTATTTAGTGCAATATCCCGTTTTATTTCTCTTCCAAGATAGTAACATAAGCAATAATTTAAAATTGCCTCTTTCACTAATCACAATTGTTCTAATATCTTATCTTTTACATAGTTGTAGAAAAACAAAGGAAAAAAGACATCCCATCTTTAGAAAAATAATCACGATCATTTTACTAGGCATCAGTCTATTAGGAGCATACCAATATATAAAAGCAGAAGATCATACCAAAGAAATGAAAAAATTAGAAGAACAATTATCAAAAAATGAACAAGTACTAAAACAAAAACAAGAGGCCTATCGTCTAGAGCAAAAACAAAAAGAAAAAAATTGGCAAGAGAAACTAGAAGAACTAAATAATGAACAAGTATCCTTACAGGAAGTAGTAAAAAACTTACCAGTAGTAGGAATCGGAGACTCCATTATGTTGGGAGCTATCGATTCGTTGTATGTAACATTTCCAAATGGCTATTTCGATGCTGCAGTATCACGCACAGCTTGGGTTGCGGGTGGAATAATAAATCATTTAAAAAATCAAAATCTATTGACAGATACCATTATCCTAAACTTAGGCTCAAACGGCGATTGTTCGGATACTTGCAAAAGAGATATTTTAGAAACGTGTCGAGAGAAAGAAGTATTTTGGATCAATGTTGTCAATGACGAAGAAGTTCATTTTAATGATTCTCTCATCGCCTTAAGTAAAGAATATGACAATCTACATATTATCGATTGGAATGAATCCTCTAAAAATCATCCTGAATATTTTATATTAGATCGGATTCACCTAACAGACGAAGGTAAAATAGCGTATGCCCAAACGATTTATGATCATATTTATCAAGTGTATTTAAAAAAATATAACGAGAAAAAAGAAGAAATAATAAAAAACCATGATGAAGAAAATCGTAAAACGATTGCTTTTTATGGAAATGACCTGTTATTAAATGCCCTTCCAATTCTCACACCACGCTTTGAGAATGTAGAGTTTATCATAAAAGACGAAAAGAACAGTAACATGTTAAACCGTGAATTAGAACAATTAAAAAAGGAAAAAAAATTAAAAGAAACGATAGTATTTGTTTTTGATAAAACGATGAAAATAAATACGGAGGAATATAGCGAATTAATCCATCTTTGTCAATCGAAGAAAGTGTATATTGTCGTCATCGATGAAACGGTTAAAATACCCATTCAAAATGAAGACCAAGTAACGATCATCAATTTAGCTAAAGAAACAAAAGATCATAAAGAATACCTGATGGCAGATGGGATTCACTTAACGGACAAAGGAAACGAAAAACTGGTTCGTATGTTGATAGAAGCTATACAAAACGAAAGAGGGTAACAAATGCTATGCAAATTCGTATGATTTTAGAGTGAAGTTTTATCGTCAAGTTGTTTTTTGGACTAACCCAATAAAAGGATAAAATCTATCGTCGTAAACTGGTTGAAAAGATGATATAATTAATAATATAGAAAGGAGATCTACAAATGAAAAAACTAGAAAACAAAGTAGCGGTTATTACAGGAGGAGCCATGGGAAATGGTCTTGGCATTGCCAAAGTATTTTTAAAGTATGGAGCAAATATTGTCATACTAGATTATGCAAACGAACTAGAAGAGACAGTGAAAGCATTAAAAGAAACGTTCCAAGAAAAAACGATTTTAGGATATCAAATAGATATTAGAAATCAAGTAAAAGTAACAGAAGCGATAGATGATGCTTTTCACAAATTAGGACATATCGATATTTTGGTAAATAATGCTGGAGTATGTCGATTGGTGCCTTTTGAAGAAATGACAGAAGAGGTGCGCGATTTCCATTTTGATATCAATATCAAAGGAACCTGGAATGTAACGAAAGCTGTCGTTCCTTACTTAAAAAAGAACAAAAATTCAAGTATTGTCAATCTATCAAGTGTAACGGGGCCAATGGTAGCTGATAGTGGAGAAGTCGCTTATGCAACGACAAAAGCAGCGTTGATGGGATTTTCAAAAGCTTTAGCGGTAGAATTAGTAAATGACAATGTTCGTTCGAATGCGATACTCCCTGGATATATATTGACGCCAATGGTCGAAGGAATCAGTAAAGAATCGAACGAAGAGGATCCAGATGCAGTCATTCGTGGTATTGCCAAAGGCATTCCGATGAAAAGATTAGGTACAATAGAGGAGTTAGGAGAACTAGCAGCATTTTTAGCAAGCGAAGAATCTTCGTATATTACGGGTCATGAATTCGTAATCGATGGCGGAAGTACTTTACCAGAAACGATGGTGGTAGGAGTAGAATAAAAAAACAATAGATAGATAATAGGGAAAAGGAAAGAGGAAAAAAATGAATCATAGAATCTTTGATGCTTTATTTATGATCGTCCCAATATTTATAGGAATGGTATTCATCGCGAGTATTGCCATCATAATAAGTCCCAAACTAAGAGGAAAACTGATGAGTAGGCAAATAAAATCGGCAAAATACATGTTAGAAAAATCCAAAGATGATTTAGAACAAATCGGAACGATTGCAGGGACAATTTCCGTGAAAACGAAAGAAAACATCTTAAATCAACATGAAGATACATTAAAGGATACGACAAGAAGAGAAGCAAATATTCGAAAAGAAGGAGTAGAAATAACGGCTCGAGCAATAAAAGAAGGCTTGAATAGTAGTGGAAAAAAAGGATATTGTAAGCACTGTGGAGAATCGATCGATGGTGACTCCAAATTTTGTAAAAGTTGCGGAAAAGAACAATAAGAAAGGAACTTGATCAACAAAAATCAAAATAGGCAAAATGAGGTTTATTTAAATTGCCTAGAGGAATGGCTAGAAGAAGTCGAAGATAATCAAAAACAAAAGGAAAAAGAATACATAGAAATGATGAGCCTATATCGATCGGCACAAAGAAAAGTGTGACAAAGAAAATAAAAGTATTGACCTTACCACTGGGGAATAGCTTATGATCTTTAGTGAAAGGAGGCTCTATGTATATAAATGAAGTAGAACATATTGTTGGTTTATCGAAAAAAAGTATTCGCTACTACGAAGAAAATGGCTTGTTATCTCCAACGAGAAATAGTGCAAACGACTATCGTATTTATACAGAAAAGGATATAAAAAAATTAAAAACAATTAAATTTCTAAGAGAATTAAATGTTTCGATTAAAGAATTAAAACAACTAGAGGAAGGGACTCGTTCCTTAAAAGAATGCATGATCGATCGAATCAATAAAATTGAGGAAGAAGAGAAAAACTATCTAAAAATAAAAGAACTTTGTACGGAAATAATGAAATGCAATACACCGTATGATGAAATTGAAATCACCCCGTATTTTCAGGAGGTAAATAAATTAAATAAGAAAGGATTTACAATGAGAGATGTTACGTCAAACAAAGCAAAAAAAATAGTAGGTGCCGTTTTATCGAGCGTTGTGTTTAGTGTATTTTTCATTTTTCTAGTGGGAATGATCAGTTATGTTCAATGGACTGCAAATGCCAAAATGCCATGGGGAATATATATAGTGTTGATGATCATACTTTTGTTTCCGCTAGTAAGTATTACTTATAATCTGATAAGACGAATCAAAGAAATAAATGGAGGAGAAGAAGATGAAGCTAGTAAATATTGATTACATACCAGGAGAGGAAATTACGGAAGCGTTAGGAGTAGTGAAAGGCCAAATTGTGCAATCTAAAAACATTGGTCGCGACTTTATGGCAGGCATGAAGACAATCGTAGGAGGAGAAATCGGTAGTTACACAGAAATGATCAAAACCGCAAGACAAATGGCAACCAAAAGAATGGTCGATGATGCGGAAAGTCTAGGAGCAGATGCAATCATTAATATAAGATACGGTTCATCGAGCGTCATGAATGGTGCTGCAGAAATTATTGCATACGGAACTGCTGTTAAACTAAAACCAAAAGAAAATGAGAAGTAGGAATTTGTCGATAGAAAAATAAGAAATTCCCCTGTTGATAACATATAATGCTATGAGATGTGAAAAGATCTGTCAAGAAAAATTCACATGAAGCAAAATATTAAAAAAGCGTGTATTATTTTAATATTTATGTTATAATGTTATTGAAAAGGAGGAGAGAGAAATGAAAAAACAAATCGTATTAACTATCGCATTGGCTGTTGCACTTATATTTACATCAGGATGTGGAAAAGAAGAAGAAAAGTTAATGACATGTACATTAAAAAGTAATGATGTAACACAAGATCTTAGTGTAACATCAACGTACAAAGTATATTATCAAGGGGACGTTGTTAACAAAGTTGAATCAAAAGAAGAAGTAGCGTCAAGCAACGAAGAAACATTAAAAACCATTGCTGATACAACAGAAAATACTTATGAAACGTTAAATAAAGCATACGGTGGATATACGTTCGAAGTAAAAAGAGATTCTGGAAAAATTACTTCTGAAGCAACAATCGATTATGGAAAAATGGATTTAAAACAACTTCTAAAAGATCAACCTACAATGAAAAATTACATGAATAGCGATAGTAAATTAACCAAAAAAGGCGCTCAAAGTATGTATGAAGAACTAGGAGCAACTTGCGAATAAAAGAAAGAGAAATCTTTCTTTTTTTGTTGGTAAAATAAAAAAATCGTGAAATAATAATATTGAAAGGAATTTGATTGTAGGAACAATCAGAATAAGGTATAATAAAACTAGAATCGACGAAAAGAGGATGAAATATGGAAAAAAGTGAAATGAAAAAAGTATTAGAAAAATGCCACAAAGAAGTGAATGATTTATGGAGGTCACTTTGACGTCCCAACCAAGGAAGAAAGAATAAAATTGTTAGAATGCAAAGTAAATGAATCTGATTTTTGGACAACGTATGATCGAGAAGAGTCGGAAAAAATAATTTCTGAATTAAATGAATTAAAACAAGTGACATCGTCACTTAGCAGTATAAAAGAAAAAATAGATGGAAATTTAGAACTACTGGAAATGTTAGAAACTGCTCCAGATGAGGAAATGCAAACAATGATAGAAGTCGAAACAAAAGCGATCGAAAAAAAGATCGAAGAACTTAGTGTTTTACTTCTTTTAAATGGACCCTATGATAACGCCGATTGTATTTTAGAAGTGCATTCTGGAGCGGGTGGAACCGAAGCATGCGATTGGGCAATGATGCTTTTTAGAATGTATACAAGATGGTGTGAAAAGCAAAATTTTCAAAAAGAAATACTAGAGTATTCTGAAGGAGAAGAAACAGGAATCAAAAGTGCATCACTTAGAATTAAAGGAAAAAATGCCTATGGGTATTTAAAAGGAGAAAAGGGTGTTCACCGTTTAGTAAGACTATCTCCTTTTGATTCGAATAATAAGCGACACACTTCCTTTGCCTCTGTAGACATTACTCCAGAAATAGAAAGCAAAGAAGAAGTAACGATCAATGAAAATGATTTGAAAATTGATGTATATCGTGCCAGTGGTGCTGGAGGGCAACATGTAAATACGACGGACAGTGCCGTAAGAATAACACATTTGCCAACCAAGATTGTAGTGACGTGTCAAAATGAACGAAGTCAAATTCAAAACCGCGAAATGGCGATGAAAATTTTAAAAAGCAAACTACAACTATTAGAGATAGAAAAACAAAATGAACACTTAGCATTGATGAAGGGTGAACAGAAAAATATCGAGTTTGGATCTCAAATTAGAAGCTACGTCATGCACCCGTACTCCCTTGTGAAAGACAATAGAACAGGCGTAGAAACAAGTAATGTTGCCAAAGTATTAGATGGAGATCTCAATATGTTTATAGAAAGTTATTTAAAGGGAGGAAAATAAAATGAAATGGTTAGAAAAGGGATTCAAGAAAGAAGATAACATACTAAAGATCATATACCAAAAAGGACGAGTAAAAAGATACATTGAATTTATAATAGGATTACTCATTGTTGCGATTGCTTTCAATCTCTTTTTAGAACCAAATCATTTAGTGTCTGGAGGAGTAAGTGGTATTTCGATTATTACCAAACATGTCTTTGGATTAGAACCATCGACATTTATTATGTTTGCTTCCATTTGCCTTTTGATTTTAAGCTTTCTTCTATTAGGAAAAGAAAAGACGCTAGGTTCAATCTTAGGATCGCTTCTTTTCCCCGTTTTTGTAAAACTAACAGCAGATATTCATGTATACATAGATATTGATAATACCCAACTGTTGTTGGCAGCGATCTTTGGTGGAGTATTAAACGGCTTTGGAGCAGGACTCATCTTTAAAGCTGGATTTACGACAGGTGGTACAGATATCATCAATCAAATCATTTCCAAGTATTTTAAGGTCAGTATCGGCCAAGCGATGTTGATGAGTGATGGACTCATTGTATTAAGTGGCGTTTTTATCTTCGGACCAACGAAGTTGATGTACGCACTAATTGTATTATATATTATCAGTGTAATGACCGATAAAGTGGTGTTAGGAATATCAGACAGCAAAGCATTTTATATTATCACAGACAAAGAAGATGAAGTAAAAGAATACATTATGACATATCTAAATCATGGTGTGACGATTTTTCATGCCAAAGGTGGATATAGCAAAGAAAAACAAAATGTGTTGATGGCAGTCATTCCAACGAAAGAATACTTTAAACTAAAAGAAGGAATTCACGAAATTGATCGTAATGCATTCTTCGTTGTAACAGATGCTTATGAAGTATTTGGAGGAGAATAATATGTTTCAAAGAAAAATGAAAATGACCCCCCAAAATGTATTGGAAATCATCAGAAGTAAACGTCTAATAACACGTTATACCATTTTAACAGTGTCCCTGTTTATCTCGGCCATCTTATTTAATTTGTTTCTCTTACCAAGTAAGATAGTTTCAGGAGGAACAAGTGGAATATCAATTATTACGACGCACCTTTTCGAATGGTCACCATCAGTTGTTGTATTAATCATATCGATTGTACTACTAGTTATCAGTTTCTTTTTTCTTGGCAAAGAAGAAACGGCAGGAGCTTTAGTAGCAACGTTTGTTTATCCTCTTTTCATCGATATGACAGCATCAGTAGGGGATTATGTGAAAATCGATATGAACGATTTGGTTTTAATATCGATTGTCGTTGGCTTAATTGGTGGCTTGACAAGTGGTTTAATCTATAAAACAGGTTTCAACAGCGGTGGTTTAAATATTGTAAGCAAAGTTCTCTTTAAGTATTTTAAAATTTCGATTAGCCAAAGTACTTTTATAATGAATACCATAATTGTTGTGATTGGAGGATTCTATTTTGGTTGGACCCAAGTCATGTATGCGATTATTATCTTATATATCAATAGTCTTATGATCGATAAAGTACTGCTTGGAATATCGCGGAATAAAGCGTTTTATATCATTACAGACAAAGAAAATGAAGTTAAAGAATATGTGATGACAAAATTGAATCATGGTGTAACTGTTTTTGATGTTAAAGGCGGGTTTTTAGCGAAAAAGCAAAAGGTATTATTAATCGTTATCCCGACCAAAGAGTATTTTCAAGTAACAGAAGGAATTAAACTAATCGATAAAGATGTATTCTTTGTCGTAACGGATGCCTACCAAGTATCGGGAGGAGCATAAAAAAAGATGCGTTCTAGCATCTTTTTTACCTGTTTTTTTCTTTCTCGTCAACCAAATGAGAAGCAGCAAGACGATACGTATCTAATTGTCTTTTGCGGTCTTCCACTTGTTCTACAAATTCGCTAATTTGACCTTCGATTTTTTCAATTTCATCTTGATTTTGATTTTGGTAGATCATCGTTTGCTTTTTTCCTTCTAAATGAAGGGCACGTTCCATTGACTGATATAGTTCTTTATCTAATTTCATTTCTGTATCCATAATTTCACCCCTGTCTAACCTAATAACATCGTACCCTAAAAAATACGAAAAGTCAATTGTCAATGAAAAAAAAGACAGCTTCTATACATAAAATTGTCGAAACGACGAACTTCTTGTTAAAAAGATATCTAATATATGTTATAATGAAAAAGATAGGTGGTATAAAAATGGATTTAATTCGAATGAAAGATGTAAAAAAACAATATAAAAATGGTGTAACAGCAATTTACGATTTAGATCTTCAAATCAAGAAAGGTGATTTCGTCTTTGTGATTGGTGGATCTGGTAGTGGCAAAAGTACGATGATCAAAATGTTGTATCGTGAAGAAAAACCGACCTCAGGTGAAATTATCGTTGGGGGAATTAATGTTGCGAAGTTGCGCAATAAGAAAGTATATAAGTTAAGGCGTAAATTAGGAATCGTCTTTCAAGACTATCGTCTTCTCCCAAAGCTAAACGTCTACGAAAATGTAGCCTTTGCGATGGAAGCGATTGGAGCCAAGAAAGATGTCATTAGAACTCGTACACTAAAAGCCATCGAGTTAGTAGGATTAAAAGGGAAAATACATAATTATCCCAATCAACTTTCTGGAGGAGAACAACAACGTGTAGCAATTGCAAGAGCAATTGTCAACGAACCAAAATTGTTGATTTGCGATGAACCAACAGGGAATCTAGATCCCGATATGAGTATGGAAATTGTTAAAATCTTGGAAGAAATTAATAAAACTTGTGGAACGACAATCATTATGGCAACACATGATCGTGATATCGTAAACAAATTACAAAAACGTGTTATTGCTCTAAAAGATGGAAGATTAGTAAAAGATTTTGAGAAAGGATCGTACGATAATGAAGTTATTTAGAATGTTAAGGAGAAGTATTCGCGATGCATTTAAAAGTGTATTCAGAAATTTCAGTCTTTCCCTAGCTTCTATTTCTTGTATTACAATTACGTTAATCATTGTAGCGGTATCGATGATGGCGAGTGTGAATGTGGAAAATTTCACCAATGTCATAGAAAAAGATGTTACGATGGTAGTATTTTTAAATAATGAAGTAGAAGCCGAAGAAATAAGTAAAATAGAAGAACAAATAAAAAGTATTGAAAATGTAGATACCTACGTGTTTAAAAGTAAAACAAAAGTCAAAGAAGAAATGCAAGCAACATCAGAAGTCTTTGACAGCATCATGAAAGATTGGAAAGAAGAAGAAAGTCCGTTAAAAGATACGTTTCAAGTAAAAGTAAAAGATGTAGAACAAATCAAAAAAACAGCCGATGAAATTAAGGCAATTGAAAAAGTAGATTTAGTTCGCTACGGTGAAGGAATGGTTGAACAGATGATTAGTGCGTTCAAAGCCATTGAAAAAGTATCCTATGGAATTGTCATTGCTTTGATAATTGTTACAGTATTCTTGATTATGAATACCATTAAATTGACTATTTTCTCAAGGAAAAGAGAAATTTCCATTATGCGTTTAGTTGGAGCAAGCAACTTTACCATTAAAACGCCCTTTATCGTAGAAGGAATGGTTTTAGGTTTAATTGGAGCGATTGTCCCAATGTTGTTAGTCGTATTTGGTTACTTTGCTTTCTATCAACATTTTCATGGATACTTATTTTCACAATTAATTCAATTAGTAAAACCAGAACCCTTTATTTATGAAATTAGTATAGCAGTAGCCGTAATAGGAATGCTTGTCGGTATGATTGGTAGTGCAACGGCAGTAAGAAAGTATTTAAAAGTTTAACAACGTGAAACCATTAAAAAAATTAACTTCTATCATATTGATTGGAACAATTTCCTTTTTTGCACTACCGAGTTCTGCAAAAGCAGAAACATTAGGAGATTATCAAAATAAACTGTATCAATATGAACAAGAAGTAAAAAATGCCAAAGACGCGATCAGTAAAAACCAACAAGAAATAAAAAGTATTGAAAATCAAATAGCGAGCATCAAAAGCGAACTTAAAGCAATGGCACAAAAAATCGATGAAATGCAAGAAGAAATCAAACGCTACGATCAAGAAATTAAAGAAAAAAGTTTAGAGACAAAGCAATTATTTCAATATTTACAAATTGCAAGTGGCGAAAATGTCTACTTAGAATACGCCTTTGGCGCAGAAAACATTACCGATTTAATCTATCGTATGTCCATTGTAGAACAATTGACAGAATACAATCAAAAGACAATTCAGAAATTAGAGCAAATGATTGAAGAAAACAAACAACGAGAAAAAGAATTGAATAAAAAACAAAAAGAAATGAACACCAAACAACAAAATTTGATTGCAAAATCAAAAAGTATTGGTGAACATAACATAACATTAGGAGAATCAGCGGTATCTAGCGAAGCACAAGTAAAAATATATAAAGATATTGTCAATCGCTATGTTCAAGCAGGATGTAAAACAAATGATGTCATAGGAGTTGATTGTGCAAGAGCAGTAAGTGCCAGTGGTTTTTATCGCCCGATCACAAGAGGATATACAACGAGTGAATTTGGGTATCGTTGGGGAACACTGCACCAAGGATTAGATGTATCGAATAGCGATCCATACAACACAAAAATTTATCCTGTGGCAGATGGTGTCATTACCTCAAAATATATCGATGAATACGGAGCCTTACAATTAGGAATTGAACATTACTACAACGGAAAATATTATACATCACTATATTACCACATGAGTCAATATGCTCCAGGATTATATGTAGGAAAACATGTAACAGTAAACGACTACATTGGTTACATGGGTATGACAGGATGGGCAACAGGACCTCACCTACATTTAGAACTAGCCGACTGTAGAGTTTTCAATGCCTATGACCAAAACTGTAGTACTTGGTCTAAATATGTAAATTACTTATGGCAAAAATATTACAATGGTTCAAAAGGACCACGCGATTTAATCTATTTCCCATCAGAAGGAGTATGGTTTAACGGTCGTGTATAATGAAGGATAGTATCAAAACTATCCTTTTATAATGGACAAAACAAACAAAATGTGGTAGAATAAGCCCCGAAAAGGGGAATAATGTGATGGAACAAGAAAAAAGAAAAGAATTAAATCGATATTTAAATGAACTATTTATCTATTTAGAACAACAAGATTCACTTTTACTAAGACAAATCCGTTACATAGGTTGGTTGAATGAAAAATTTAGAAAAACCATTCAAGACAAAATAACGGATCAACAAATAGAAAAAAACCATTTAACCTCGGAAGAAGTGTATCGAATGGCAAGAGATATTATAAATGAAATCAATCCAGAGTATTTAAAAGAGTATGATACATTATTGGAAAGTGGTCGATTGGATTTTGACTATGAACAAGAAACAGCCGATAGCTTTATGCAAATTACAAGAAATGGTAATGAGATGACGAAACAAATCAATATAAGAAGAGAGTTTAATTATAACGATGTTGTAATACTCATTCATGAATTTATCCACTATATCAATCGCAAAAATAAGTTTTCGAATGTCCGTTACTATTTATCAGAATTTCTTTCCATTTACTTTGAATTATATGCTACCGATTATTTACTGAACCGAGGCATAAACAGTAAAGAAATAAGTCTTTTTAAGCGCTTACATAATAGCTATCAATTATCCAAAAGAATATATGTGTATGAAGTAGTAATGTTAGCGTATGAAAAATTTGGTGAAATTGATGAAAATTCTTTGTCTTTACTCCAAAAAAACTATGTTAACATTGATGAACATTCATGGGAAGAGGTCTGTAATACGACCTATACAAATTTAAAAAGAGTAGAGCAGGCCAACCAATATAGTTTAGAAGAAAATCCGAAAGAATTAGGTGAATTACTAGCATGTGATTGCTATTCCTATGATTATAGATATGTATTAGGGACCATTTTAGCATTCTATGCAAGGAAATATGTCAAATTAGAAGATGTCGTTTACCTCAACGATCATATCAACGAATATAGCGATAGAAGTATCCATCAAATTTGTTCAGGAATGGGAATTGATCTAAACGATGAAGAGTTAGAGGATAAAGCGTTAAAAGCAATTGAAGAAAAGATCGAAGAGTACAATGCGTATATAGAAAAACCCAAAGTATTAATAAAAGAAAATGGAGGAAAAGCATGAATTTAGTAATAGAATACTTAGTAGAATTTGGTTATCCAAAAGACCAAGCAGAATGGCTAATAAAGCAGCGTCCCATACGAGACTACCAAGAGCAAACTTTGTTAAAGAAATGCAAAGAAAACAATGAATTTTTGCTAACGTTAGGCTATCCAAAAGATAAAATTATCAGAATGACGAAAAAAGTACCAGCTTTATATGCGTTAAATAAAGAAAATATTAACCAAAAAGTGGATGATTTAATGGCGTTAGGATATACCAAAGAAGAAGTCATTAAAATAACGCAAGCATCCCCAAGCTTGTACAATTATATAATTGAAACAATTAAGCAAAAGATCGATGATTTAATCGCGCTAGGATATACCAAAGAAGAAGTCATTAAAATGACCAAAGCATTACCAAACTTATATTGTTGTAGCATCGAAAATATTAAACAGAAGATTGATGATTTGATTGCGTTAGGTTACACCAAAGAAGAAGTGATCAAAATGACCAAATCATTACCTGCTATATATAGCTTCACGATAGAAAATATCAAACAAAAAATGGAAAGTTTAATGGCGTTAGGGTACACCAAAGAAGAAGTCATTAAAATGACCAAAATGTTCCCGTGCTTATATAGTTGCAGTATCGAAACAGTAAAACGGAAAGTGGAGTATTTAAATGAAATTGGCATAGGCTGTATGATACCCGTAAGTCCCAATATTTTAATAATAAGTGTGGAACTACTTTATGCTCGATATGAATATTTAAATGACCTGGGTTATGAAATAACAAAAGAGAATTATCAAAGACTATTTTATAACAATAAAGTATTTAAAAGACAGTTTAAGATCGAAAAAAAAGATTTACTAGAAAAATACCCGTATAAGGAAAGGGTGAACAAAACAAATGACGATGATCGAAGTTTTACTAAAGTTAAATCTTACTGAAAACGATATTCTAGGAATAAAAGAATGGATCGATGATTCTGCCGTTCATGACTTAGAAGAAACGATCCAAATACTAAAGCAAATTGGTTGTGATGAAGACAAAATTAAAAATATAATTATCGGAAACCCATTAATATTAAATCGAAGTGCGAATGATATCCAAAAACTAATTACATGTTTAACGGATTATGGTTTTCAAGATTTAAATCTCTTATTTGATTCTTATCCAAGTATGCTAAATAAAGATGCTTTCGAAATAGAAGATTACATTGAAGAAAAGAGGAAAAACAAAGAAGAATTAGAAGATATTATAGATAGGATAGACAGTAATCCAGCAATCGTTGATGAAATATAAAAAGTATGTATAAATCAAAGGATAAAAAAGAAATAAATATAAATAAAAACATAGAATTGCTTCCTTGTTTTGTTTGAAAAGAAGTGTTAGAATAGATTAGAAATTGACATGCAGGATTAAAGGAGGGCAAAATGTTTAAATTAGTATCAAAATATAAGCCATCGGGAGATCAACCAGAAGCCATTCATCAATTGGTAAAAGGAATTAACGAAGGAAAAAAAGAACAAGTATTGTTAGGGGCGACAGGAACAGGTAAGACATTTACGATTGCCAATGTTATCCAAGAAGTAAACAAGCCAACTTTAATTTTAGCCCACAATAAAACGTTAGCGGGACAACTTTATAGCGAGTTTAAGGAACTGTTTCCCGATAATAGAGTAGAGTATTTTGTTTCATACTACGACTATTATCAACCGGAAGCCTATGTTCCCAGTACGGATACATACATCGAAAAAGATTCTTCAATCAACGACGAAATTGATGAGTTGCGTCATTCCGCAACGAGTGCCCTACTCTCTAGAAAAGATGTCATCGTCGTCGCGAGCGTTTCCTGTATTTATGGTATTGGAGAAGTAGACGAATATCGAAATAAAATGCTAACGCTAAATGTAGGAGAGCAAATCGAGCGAAATACTGTTTTAGCAAAATTAGTAGAAATGCTCTATGAGAGAAATGACTTTGATTTTAAACGTGGTACTTTTCGGGTAAGAGGAGATGTTCTAGAAATTATTCCAACCTATCAAAGAACAACAGGCTATAGAATCGAATTCTTTGGGGATGAAATCGATCGTATTAGTGAAATTGATACCTTGACAGGAGCGATATTAACCAACAAAAAAACAGTAAGTCTTTTTCCAGCAAGTCATTTCGTAACAAGTGATGATAAGTTAAAAGTAGCAGTAAAACGAATTAAAGAAGAATTAAAAGAACGCCTTACAAAACTAAAAGAAGAAAACAAATTGTTGGAAGCTCAACGATTAGAGCAAAGAACAAATTATGATCTTGAAATGTTAGAAGAGACAGGTTTTTGTCATGGAATCGAAAATTACTCAAGACATATGGCGGGAAGAGCGGAAGGAGAGACCCCAACGACTTTAATTGACTTCTTTGAAGGAGATTTTCTTTTAGTGGTCGATGAGTCTCATGTAACTTTACCACAAGTAAGAGGAATGTATAATGGGGATAGAGCCCGTAAAATGAATTTAGTAGATTATGGGTTTCGTTTGCCAAGTGCCCTTGATAATCGACCATTACAGTTCTCTGAATTTGAAAAAAAGATAAAACAGGCAATCTATGTATCGGCAACACCGGGCGACTATGAGTTAGAAAAAACCAACCACGAATATGTAGAACAAATCATTAGACCAACGGGACTATTAGATCCAACCGTAGAAATTAGAAGGAGCGAAGGACAAATTGATGACTTGTATGGCGAAAT
The DNA here is from genome assembly GCA_964546995.1 of uncultured Muribaculaceae bacterium. Taxonomy (GTDB): domain Bacteria; phylum Bacillota_I; class Bacilli_A; order RF39; family UBA660; genus CAZJKO01. The sequence goes on from CAZJKO010000008.1 coordinate 20,068, forward strand.
AAAAGAGAGAATAAAAAGAGGTGAACGTACGCTAGTAACGACGCTTACCATTCGCATGGCAGAAGAATTAACGAATTATCTAAAAGACTTAGATATCAAAGTAGCGTATCTTCATACAGAAGTAAAAACCTTAGAACGTCTTCAAATCATCCACGATTTAAGAATAGGCAAATATGATGTTGTAGTAGGAATCAACTTATTAAGAGAAGGAATCGATATTCCAGAAGTATCCTTAATTGCCATACTAGATGCAGATAAAGAAGGATTCTTAAGAAGTCATCGAAGTTTAATTCAAACGATTGGTCGTTGTGCAAGAAATGCCGAAGGACACGTCATTATGTATGCAGATAAAATAACGGATAGTATGCAAATGGCTATCGATGAAACAGCAAGACGTAGGGCCATTCAAGAAGAATATAATCGCATTCATAACATCACTCCAACGACAATCAAGAAAGACATTCATGAAGTCGTAAGCAACATAGATGAGACAAAGAAGGAAAAGAAAACAAAAGTAAGCAAAAAAGAACAACAAAAGATAGTGGAAAAAATAGAACAAGAAATGAAAGAAGCAGCCAAGAATTTAGACTTCGAACGAGCGATGGAATTAAGAGATATCTTGTTTGAAATGAAGAGCGAATAAAAAGAAAAGAGGTAAAAGATTATGTCTTTTTCTTTACAAAAAAATAGACTTAAGCATTGACAAACAAGCGTTCGTTATATATACTATAAACGTTATGGGTAGATTATATCCAAAAGAATAGAAAGAAAGGAAGTATTTCTCACACAATGATAGAAAATGTGTTATAATACAGGCTAGGTGATGAAGAAATGGATCAAATCGTAATAAAAGGAGCGAGAGAAAACAATCTGAAAAATATTGATATTTCGCTTCCTAAAAATAAATTGATTGTCTTGACAGGAGTATCAGGATCAGGGAAAAGTTCCCTTGCGTTCGATACCATTTATGCCGAAGGACAAAGACGATATGTGGAAAGTTTGTCGGCATATGCAAGACAGTTTTTGGGTGGTTCTGAAAAGCCCGATGTCGATAGCATTGAAGGGTTATCTCCTGCCATTAGTATCGATCAAAAAACGACGAGCAAAAATCCTCGATCAACCGTTGGTACCGTAACCGAGATTTACGATTATTTAAGACTTTTATTTGCTCGTGTTGGAGTACCATATTGTCCCAATCATCATATTCCCATATCGTCACAGAGTGTTGAGGAAATGGTAAATAAATTACTAGAATACGATGAAGGAACGAAAATGGTAATTATGAGTCCTGTCGTACATGGTAGCAAAGGAACACACAAAGAGTTACTGGATGACTTACGTAAAGAAGGGTATGCCCGAGTTAGAATCAATGGCGAAATGCACGATTTAAGTGAAGAAATTACGCTCGAAAAAAACAAAAAAGATCAAATCGACGTAGTAATTGATCGCATTGTTTTAAAAGAAGGAGTGCGAAGCCGTCTTCATGAATCGATCGAAATTGCCACGAAACTATCGGAAGGAAAAGTAATCATCGAATTTCCAAGCGACGGAAAAGAAATCGTCTTTTCGGAGTCCTTTGCATGTCCCTATTGTGAGTTTTCGCTTCCTGAATTAGAGCCTAGAATCTTTAGTTTCAATGCTCCATATGGAGCGTGTCCCGACTGTAAAGGGTTAGGAATTAAACTGCAAATGGATAAAGATTTAGTCATTCCCAATAAAGAGCTGAGTATCAACGAAGGTGCCATCGTAACGCTTAGTGATGATCAAGAAGGAATCTATTATAAAAAGCTAGAGTGTGTCTGTAAAAAATATAACATAGATATGGATAAACCGTTTAAAAACTTAACCAAAAAAGAAGCAGATATCGTTCTATATGGTAGCAAAGATATCATCGAGTTCGATTATCGCACCAAAAGTGGAAATCACTTTCATTCCAAAGATTATTATGAAGGAATTTTAAATAATTTAGAACGTCGCTACATGGAAACGAGCAGTACATGGATTAGAGAATGGTTGGAAAATTACATGGTAGAGCACGACTGCGATACATGTCATGGCGCACGCTTGATGGATAGTGTTCTATCTGTATTGGTAGGTGGAAAAAACATATATGAAGTAACTTGCATGAGTATCAAACAGTTAATTCCTTTTTTCGATCGTTTAAAACTTACCAAGGAACAACAAGAAATTGCTCACTTGATCATTAAAGAGATTAAATCGCGTTTAGAATTTTTATCGAATGTGGGTCTAGAATACTTGACATTGAGTAGAACAGCAGGAACCTTATCGGGAGGAGAAAGTCAACGAATTCGTTTAGCGACTCAAATTGGTTCACGTTTGACGGGAGTACTTTACGTATTAGATGAACCAAGCATTGGACTTCATCAACGAGACAACGACAAACTAATCGATTCACTTTTAAACATGCGCGATTTAGGAAACACCCTAGTTGTCGTAGAACACGATACCGATACGATGTTAGCAGCAGACTATCTAGTTGATGTCGGTCCTGGAGCAGGAGATCAAGGGGGAGAAATTGTTGCAGAAGGAACCCCAGAGGAAGTAAAAAGAAACGAAAAAAGCATTACAGGACGATATTTGAGTGGGAAAGAATGTATTGAAGTTCCAAAAAAACGAAGAAAAGGAAATGGGAAATTCATCGAAATCAAAGGTGCCAAAGAAAATAATCTTAAAAACATTGACGTCAAGATTCCATTAGGAACATTCACTTGTATTACTGGTGTATCAGGAAGTGGAAAAAGTAGTTTAATTAACGAGATTATGTGTAAAGCGATTGCATCATCCCTTTACAAAAACAAAGATAAACCCGGCAAACATAAAAAAATAAACGGAATAGAAAATCTCGATAAATTAGTAGAGATATCCCAAAATCCTATCGGTAGAACTCCTCGCAGTAACCCTGCAACTTACACCAGTGTCTTTGATGACATTCGCGATTTATTTACCAATACCAAAGAAGCAAAAATGTTAGGATATGGAAAAAATAGATTTTCGTTCAATGTCAAAGGTGGACGTTGCGAAGCATGTCGTGGTGATGGTGTCAAAAAAATAGAAATGCACTTCTTACCAGACGTCTATGTTCCTTGTGAAGTATGCCATGGAACAAGATACAATCGCGAAACATTAGAAATCCGCTATAAAGGTAAAAATATCGCCGACGTTTTAGATATGCGCGTCCACGAGGCTCTAGCGTTTTTTGACAATGTTCCGAAAATTAAAACCAAATTACAAGTACTAGAAGATGTCGGACTTGGATATATTAAATTAGGACAAAGTGCACCAACTTTATCAGGTGGAGAAGCCGAACGAGTAAAATTAGCAAAAGAATTACAAAAAAGAGCAACTGGAAAAACCTTATTTGTTTTAGATGAACCAACTACAGGACTTCACTCGGCAGATATTAAAAGATTACTTGCAATTCTAGAAAAAATAGTAGATAATAAAGATACGGTAGTCGTCATAGAACATAATCTCGATGTCATTAAAGTAGCAGATCACATTATTGATCTAGGACCAGAAGGAGGAGATGGTGGAGGCCAAATCGTGACAACAGGAACGCCAGAAGAAGTGGCCAAATGCCAAAACTCTTATACTGGAATGTATTTAAAAAAATATTTATGAGGTGAATCGTATGCGAATTGTCATAGAACAGAATGATAAAGTCAGAGTAAATGCCTTTTTAGATTGGATCATATACATGGTTGGATACACCCTTGTCTTTTTCTTAGTATCTCTCCTGTTTAAATCATTTTATATCGACATGTCATTTTATGGGATATATGCTCTATTAGCTGTTGTAATCATGTATGTGTTAAATAAAACCATAAAACCCATTTTGTTCACATTGACAATTCCGATAACAGGATTAACCTTAGGACTCTTCTATCCATTTATTAATCTATTTATTCTAAAATTGACAGATTGGATTTTAGGAAGCCATTTCAATTTGGCTAACATATGGATTGCATTAGTCATTGCCGTATTAATCTCTGTTATGAACATATTGATGGAGGGACTCATAATCAAACCTATTTTAAGAAGGATGAGAAAACATGGATAGAGTAGCGTTAGATTTAGGATTTATTCAAATTTATTGGTATTCGATAACGATGTTTTTAGGAATTTTAGCAGGAACACTCGTGATGTATCACCAAATCAAAAAACATAAAGTAAACCAAGATTTCTTCATTAACTTAATCTTTTATAGCATTATTTTTGGTTTGATTGGGGCAAGACTATATTACTGTCTATTTCATTTAGATTACTACATGGCTCATCCCATCGAAATACTTCAAATTTGGAATGGTGGACTGGCCATACATGGTGGAATTCTAGCAGGAGTATTATGGTTTATAATCTATAGTAAAAAGTATAAACAAAACACATTTAAATTATTAGACATGGCTTCCTGTGGAATCATCATTGGACAAGCGATTGGACGTTGGGGAAATTTCTTCAACCAAGAAGCATTTGGTGCCATTGTTACTAAGCAAAGTTTAATCGATTCCAAAGTGCCCAATTTCATTATCGATCAAATGTACATTAATGGTGCGTATCGTCAACCTACTTTTCTATATGAATCACTTTGGGATTTCTTCGGCTTTATTGCATTGATCCTGATTCGCAAGTACAAGTATTTAAAGACAGGACAATTGACAGGGTTTTATTTAATGTGGTATTCAGTTGGTCGTTTTGTAATCGAAGGAGCACGTAGTGATAGTTTGATGCTAGGCCCAATTAAAATGGCGCAATTGATGTCGATTATCCTATTCTTAGTTGGTCTTTTCTTATTTATTTTCCGTAAGAAAAAAGGTGGTCGTTTTGGAAACTTGTATAACGAGGAGGAAAAGAATGAAACCAAATTTTGATGTGGTAATTATTGGAGCAGGAGTCGCTGGTATGACAGCGGCTCTTTATCTAAAAAGAGCAGGAGTATCCTGTTGTATCGTTGAAAAAGAAGCACCTGGTGGGCAAATACTAAAGACGTCTATGATTGAAAATTATCCTGGTATGATGACCGATGGAACGACCCTTGCCATGAATATGTATGAACAAATTAAAAACTTAGGAGTAGAATATCGTTATGGAAATGTACAAAATATAAAAAGAAAAGACAATTTAAACATCGTGACGACAGATGTCGAAGAAATATCCTGTTATGGTGTCATTATCGCTTCAGGTAGAAGCCCCAAAGGATTAAATCTCGAGAAAGAGGAGAAACTGACGGGACGAGGAATTAGTTATTGTGCAACATGTGATGGAGCTCTATATAAAGAAAAAGAAGTCATGGTTATAGGTGGTGGCAATAGCGCCTTAGAAGAAGCCCTATATCTAGCTAATATTTGCAAAAAAGTAACGATTGTCCATCGCAGAAAAGAATTTAGAGCCGATCAATACTTAGTAGACAAAGTAAAAAGAATCAAAAACATCAAATTAAACTTAGAAAAAGAAGTTGTAGCATACCTAGAAAAAGAGAATAAATTAGTAGGAGTTGTTCTCAAAGATAATAAAACCAATAAAACGCGAAAACAAAAAACGAGTGCCGTATTTTTATTTGTAGGACATACTCCGAATACGTCTTTTCTGAAAGAAAAAGAAATTTTAACAAAAGACGCTTACATTGTGACAGATGAACAGAAAAAAACAAAACTCCCTTTTGTATATGCCGCGGGGGATGTCACGAAAAAAGAATTATTTCAAATTGTCACTGCTACCAGTGATGGAGCCATTGCTGCAAATAGTTTTATCAAGGATAGTAAAATGGGTAAAAAGTAACTTTTAACGGAAAGAGTTACTTTTTCTTATCGTTTTATAGTATAATAGCATTAGGTGATAAAATGTATAAGAAAGTTGTAGTATTAGGTGGAGGAACAGGAATTTCATACCTCCTAAAAGGATTAAAAGATTTTCCAGTCGACATTACAGCTGTGATTACAGTATCAGATAATGGAAGATCGACAGGAATTTTAAGAAAAGAGTTTAACACCCCAGCGGTGGGTGATATCAGAAAAGTAATATCGAACCTATCTGGCATCGATCCCCAAATTAAAGAAATGATGGAATATCGCTTTCACACATCGAGTGATTTAAATGGACATGCTTTAGGAAATTTAGTATTAATTTCCATGTTGGACATTACAGGAAGTTTAAAAGAATCAATCCGCTTACTAAGCAAATTGTTGGATGTAAGACATACCGTTCTTCCCATTTCAGAAGACAGTGATCTAACTTTGATGGGAGAAGATCTAGATGGAAATATTGTCGAAGGGGAAGAAGCTATTACGCTAGCACACCGTAAGTTTAAAAGAATCTTCTATCGAACAGAACCCCATGTAACCAAAGAAGTGATCGAAGCCATCGTCGAAGCCGATTTGATTATTTTAAGTATGGGAAGTCTATATACGAGCATCTTACCGAATTTAATTTGCAAAGAAGTAAAAGAAGCAATCCAAAAGACAGAAGCGAAAGTAATGTATTTGTGTAATGCTATGACTCAGCCAGGTGAAACCGATGACTTTGGAGTAAGTGATCATGTAAAACTATTAAACCAATATTTAGGGGAAGATTCGATAGATGTTGTCGTAGCAAGCTCTACGAAAATAGATGAAAAAGTAGCCAAAAAATATGAGACCAAAGAACAAAAAGATCCCGTCTTTATCGATCGAAAAGAATTAGAAAAAATGAATGTAGAATTAATCGAAAGTGATTTATTAAAAATAATTGATGGCACCCTAAGACATGATAGTCTAAAACTAAGTACGATTGTTTTTAATTATCTAATGAGAGATTGATATGTCATTCACGACGACCATAAAAAATGAAATTTCCAAGATCGAGGTCACAAAATCAGAAATGATAGCAGAATTATCGGGTTTCTTTAGAAATAACATAACCTTGGATGACAAAGAAAAATATTTATTGACCGAAAACCCAAGTATTGCCAAACGAATCTATCATCTCATAAAAGAGTGTTATGGTATTTCGTTAAATATTGAGACTAAAACAAACACATCCTTCAACAAAAACACCCTCTATTTTGTCACACTTTCTGACCATCAAGATGCTATTTTACAAAATCTAGCAGTAATAGATGACGAAAGCCATCGCTTATTGACTCCGCCACATTATATTGCTTCCTCGAAAGAAGAAATTCAAGCATATCTTCGTGGGGTCTTTTTATCGAGTGGAAGTATCAACGATCCTAAAACATCTCGTTACCACATGGAACTGTTGATTGATTATCCCGAAGAAGCTGTATACGTACAAAAATTAATTAACAATTTTGACTTGAATGCCAAACTATTAAGTCGGGAAAAAGGATACATGATTTACTTGAAAGAAGCGGAAAAAATAAGTGATTTTTTAAGAGTACTAAACGCATCAAATGCGGTACTCTACTTTGAAGATATTAGAATTCTAAGAGAACACCGTAATATGACCAATCGTTTAAATAACTGTGAACAGGCAAATATAGATAAAACGATTGAAACAGCAACAGAACAACTTCGCTATATTGATATTATAAAAGAAAAGGTAGGATTAGATTCATTGGATGAGAAAACCAAAGAAGCCCTCCTCTATAGAGAAAAGTACAAAGAAGCATCCCTTCAAGAACTGAGCGAAATCATTTCGTTAGAAACGGGAAAACAAATTACCAAATCCGGCTTGAACCATCGCTTCCGTAAAATAAAAGAATTGGCCAAAAAAATAGAAGAATCAAATTGAGGTTTGAATCTTCTCTTCTTTTGCAATAATTTTGTCAACCAATCCATAGTCTAATGCTTCTAAAGCATCAAGAAAATGATCGCGTTCTGTATCGCGTTCGATGACTTCCAATGGCTTTCCTGTATTTTCTGCCAAAATCTGATTCAAGCGTGCTTTCATTTTTAAAATGTGTTCTGCGGCAATTTGAATTTCTGTCGCTTGACCTTTAGCACCACCCAACGGTTGATGGATCATAATCTCTGAATTGGGAAGGGCAAATCGCTTTCCTTTCGTGCCAGAGGAAAGAAGAAAGGCTCCCATCGAAGCCGCCATTCCGACACAAATAGTTTTGACGTCACTTTGAATAAAATTCATCGTATCATATATCGCCATTCCTGAAGTAATAACACCACCTGGAGAATTAATATAAATACTAATATCCTCATGATTTAACGAATCCAAATAGAGAAGTTGTGCCACAATAGAATTGGCAGTATCATCATTAATTTCCCCAGATAATAGAATAATTCGATCCTTAAGAAGTCTCGAATAAATATCATAACTACGTTCCCCATTCATCTCTTTTTCTACAATGACAGGTACTAAACCCATAATAATCACCCATATTTATTGTAAAAGAAATAAAAGAAGATCACAAAAGAATTCTATCGTCAAAAAACAACAAAATTTCTAATGATGAAATATTAGACTGTTTATGATATACTAATAGTAGAATAAAATAGAAAAGATGTGAGTATATGGAAAATATCAAAATCATTGTCCTAAACGAAGAAATTGAAATTCCCAAAGGAATGACCTTATTAGAAATTAGTAAAATGTATCAAGACAAATTCACTTATCCGATTGTACTAGCAAAAGTAAATGGACAATACTTAGAATTAAATCACAAAGTAGAAAAACCAGTAGACATTACCTTCTATGATTTAAAAGATCGTTTAGGAAATCGTACGTATTTATCAGGACTCATTTTTCTTACTGTTTTTTCGGTAAAAGAACTGTTTGGTTCAGAGGAAGATATCATTGTAGCTCACTCGATTGATAAAGGAATATACATCAATACTACTTTTGAATTAACCGAAGAAAAATTAGAAAAATTAAAGAGAAAGATGCAAGAAGTAGTAAAATTAGGGCTTGATATTACCAAAATAAATGTCGCTCGTATTGAAGCAATGGAATATTTTGAAAAAATAAACGACCAACCGAAAGCAGGAATTATGAAGTATAATACGAATACTTATGTAACGCTTTATCGCTTAGGTAATTTGTATAATTACTTTTATAATTATATGCCAACGAATACGAACGTGTTATCTCATTTTGAATTAACGTATTTAAATGATCACGGTTTTGTTCTTCGCTATCCAACGGTATATATACACGATAAAATTAAAGAATATACCCATCATCCTCACATGTTCGAAGTGTTTAAAGAGTGTAGAGATTGGGCTAAAGTCATGGGTATTGAAAATGTTGTAGAATTAAACAATGTAGTATCCAAAGGACGAATCGATGATCTAATTCGGATTGATGAAACGTTACAAAGTAACCGTCTATTACAGGCAGCTCGAGATATTTTTAGTAGGAAAGAACAAATCAAAATCATCCTAATTGCAGGGCCTTCTTCCTCAGGAAAAACGACGATGTGCAACAAACTGAGAATGTATCTTCAAAGTTTCGGCTTGAATCCTAAAATGATTTCGATGGATAACTATTTTGTGGAAAGAGAAGAAACTCCCAAAAATGAACAAGGTGAATACGACTATGAAAGCTTAAAAGCGATCGATTTAGACTTATTCAACGATCAAATTGCAAAACTATTAAATAGAGAAACAGTCTTAACGCCAACATACAACTTTCTTTTAGGATCAAAACAGTTTAAACAAGAATTAAAACTAGAAGAAAATGACATACTAATGATTGAAGGAATTCATGGATTAAATAAAGAAGTATTAAATAATATTCCCAAAGAGAACAAGTACAAAATCTATATTTCTGCCCTAACAGAACTCAATATGGATAATCATAATCGCATCTCGACGACGGACAATCGCTTATTAAGAAGAATGGTAAGAGATCACCGTACAAGAGGGTATTCGGTAGAAGAAACACTAAAAAATTGGCCTAATGTCCGAATGGGAGAAGAAAAGTATATCTTCCCTTATCAAGATGAAGCAGATTTTACCTTCAATTCTGCTCTAATTTATGAATTAGGAGTATTAAAAACGTATGTAGAACCACTTCTATATTCTGTCGAACCAGATAGTGCATACTACGAAGAAGCAAAACGACTAATCAATTTCTTACGGATCTTTTTACCGATCCCATCGGAAGCAATCCCAAGTGACTCCCTCTTACGTGAATTCATTGGTGGAAGTTGCTTTCATGATTAGATTTTGATAAAATAAAAAAAGAAAGGATGAAGAAAATGATAAAAGTAGCCATTAATGGATTTGGCCGTATTGGCCGCCTTGTCTTTCGTTTAATGGAAGAAGATAAAGATGTGGAAATTGTAGCAATTAACGATTTAACGGACGCCGAACAACTTGCCTATTTATTGAAATATGATACGAATCATCGCAATTATCGTATTGATGAAATTACCAATGATGATGAACACATCGTTGTGAATGGAAGAAAAATCAAGATATATAAAGAAATGGATCCTAGCAATTTACCTTGGAAGGAGTTAGGAATCGATGTGGTCTATGAATGCACAGGAAAGTTTACAGACAAAGATAAAGCCATGGCACACATTCATGCTGGAGCAAAAAAAGTCATCATCTCAGCACCCGCTAAAGGCGATGTCAAAACGATCGTCTACAATGTCAATGAAAATACGTTGACAGGGGATGAACAGATTATCTCAGCTGCAAGTTGTACGACCAATTGTCTTGCCCCTGTATTAAAAGTACTAGACGATGCTTTCGGTATTGAAAAAGGATTTATGACGACGGTACATGCTTATACCAACGACCAAGCAACTTTGGATGTTCCTCATAAAAAAGGAATCAAAGCTCGCCGGGGAAGAGCCGCTGCTGCCAATATTATTCCTGCATCGACTGGAGCAGCAAGTGCCATAGGAAGAGTAATTCCCAATTTAGATGGAAAATTACAAGGAACGGCAATGCGTGTACCAGTACCGACAGGTTCCGTCATCGATTTAGTCTTAGAACTAAAAACGAACGTCACAAAAGAACAGATAAACGAAAAACTAAAGCAAAATACGAATGAAACTCTAGAATTGACAATGGACCCTATTGTATCGAGCGATATCATCGGAAGAAGTTGTGGAGCCCTAGTGGATGGATTACTTACAGACATTCTAGAAGTAGATGGCAAACAATTAGTGAAAGTAGTCGCATGGTACGATAATGAGATGGGATATTCTTGTCAAATGGTACGTACTGGTAAATATTTAATGAATAAATAATAACAAAACTGTCATAAACGGGTTTCT
>CAZJKO010000009.1:0-30044 GCA_964546995.1 uncultured Muribaculaceae bacterium
CTCAGTCGGTAGAGCAAGGGACTGAAAATCCCTGTGTCGCTGGTTCGATTCCCGCCGGAGCCACCATTTTTTAATAAAAAATTTTCATAGTTATGCGCTCGTAGCTCAGTTGGATAGAGCGTTTGGCTACGAACCAAAAGGTCAGGGGTTCGAATCCCTTCGAGCGCACCAGAATCGGGAAGTGGCTCAACTTGGTAGAGCACTTGGTTTGGGACCAAGGGGTTGCAGGTTCAAATCCTGTCTTCCCGACCAGATTTGAAATTAAAGGCTTATATTTAAGTCTTTTTTTTGTATTTCCCCTTGGTCCCAAAATATAATCCTGTTCACAAATTAATTTGATCGAACAGCATTTCTAAAGCATCCTCTCTAATACTAAATGTTGTCCCATGATCGTATATTTGTCCAAATTTTCTGCCTTTTTTATATACTCCAATAGAAAAAGTTATTCTAATAAACCCTTTTTCAATTAATTTTAAGAAAGCATCAAAACCTTTCAATTGATAAAATTGGACAGTACGATATCGAAAATATATTTGACCAAGTTCATATTTTCTATCAGCTTTTACAAATGCTAAATATTTCAGTTTACGATATATTTTTTCTTCTAGCATTTCGAAAGACCATTTTGACAAATTATCTATAAGTTTATATTCACCGTTAAATACATTTAAAATAACATTTTTTTGTTCATAATCAACTGTCAAATTACCAATATAATTTTTATTAATATACACTTTTCGGGTACAATAAAGTGATACATTTAGAATTTTAAATTGTGGATATTCCTTATCTGGATATCCATATTTTTCTTGTAATCGTTTAATTTCAAATAGATAACTATCTGGTGTCGCATTAAATAATGAAATATAAGGTTCTCGGTTGCTGCATTTTGTTTTAATTTCAATACCACGATAATCGGCTATTTCAAAATTTTCTGTTTCTTTACCTAACTGTTTTTCAAATGTAATACCAACTCCAGAATGACCTTTAGTACAACTTGGAATCCATCCTTTCTTTTTTATTCTTTGAAATTGATCTTTAAGATCTAAAAATTCATTGTTCATTTAACACCCTCACTTTCTAACTCTTATATATTTATTATAAAAAGAATAAGAAATTTTCTTTACACTAAAATAAAAAAAATTAAAATTGTTAATGCACCCTAGAGTACAATAGCAAATGCTAAAATTTGCCTGTGAAATTCATAGAAAATAACTTGTAATTTTTTGTATATTCGCTATAATAGAAACCAATGTTAATTTTCTGGAGGGACGAACTATGGTTAAAACAAATTTGCCAGTTTTATTAATTAAAGATATGGTTCTTTTCCCATCCAACGAACTTCGCTTAGAGTTTAGTGAACTAACTCAAAAACAACTTTTGTCCTTAACTGAATCATACTATGACAATCACTTGTTAGTAGTAACGCCTTTGGACATATTAGAAATTAACCCTGATGTAACAGAACTACCCAAAATAGGTGTGATTGCCAATATTAAAATGAAAATGGATATGCCTAACGGGAAAACGCGTGTAGTTTTAGAAGGCATAAAAAGGGTTTCTGTACTTTCATATACGAAAGATGAAGATTTTTATGAAGCGATCATTGGATCACAAGATACTCCAGTGTTAGAACCGAAAGAAGAACTTGCATATGTACGTAGCCTAGTAAAACAACTGGAAATATATGTAAACCAAATTCCATATATGAGCAATGCTGTACTATCTCAAATATCAGGAGTAACATCTTTAGCAAAAGTCACGGATATTGTAGCTTCCTTTTTTCCATCATCTATTGCGCGAAAATTAGAGCTTTTAGAAGAAAATAATCCTACAGAACGTGTGAAAATGTTAATTGATGACATGAATCAAGATATACAAGTTTTAGAACTTGAAAAAAAAATTGAAGACGAAGTGAATCATCGATTAGAAGAAGGACAAAAAGAATATGTCTTACGTGAAAAATTGAACGTAATTCGGCAAGAGCTAGGAGAAATTAATGATACAAACATTGAGATAGATCTACTAAAGGAAAAAGCCAATCGTTTAAAGTGTTCTCCAACAGTTCGTTCTAGAATAATAGAAGAAATTAATCGCTACCGTGTAAATCCTAATTCACCAGAGATGGGCTCAGTAAGACATTATATTGATTGGATGCTTTCCTTACCATGGTGCAATTATACCAAAGATGTTAGTGATTTAAACAAAGTAAAAGCTGTTTTAGATTCAACACATTATGGTTTGGAACAAGTAAAGTTACGTATTTTAGAGTATTTAGCTGTAAAACAAAAAACACATCAAGTAAAAACTCCAGTAATATGTTTAGTTGGGCCGCCAGGTGTTGGTAAAACGTCTTTGGCAAAAAGTATTGCTAAAAGTCTTGGCAGAAGAGTAGCTAAAATTTCAGTTGGTGGAATTAATGATGAAGCAGAAATAATTGGTCATAGAAGAACTTACATCGGAGCAGCACCAGGAAGAATTATTCAAGAAATAAAAAAAGCAGGTACGACTAATCCAGTATTTATTATTGATGAAATCGATAAGATGACCAAAGATATCAAAGGTGATCCAGCTTCAAGTTTATTAGAGGTTTTAGATCCAGAGCAAAATAGTCATTTTTCAGATCACTATATTGAAGAAGACTTCGATTTGTCTAAAGTCTTATTTGTTGCAACAGCAAATTATATTGACCAAATTCCTCCTGAATTGCAAGATCGGTTAGAAGTGATCGAGTTATCATCTTATACCGAATACGAAAAATTAGATATAGCAAAATCATACATTGTTCCAAAATTATTAGAAGAACATGGATTAACTGAAATTGAAGTTCAATTGGAAGATTCAGCAATTTTATCCATGATAAGACATTATACACGCGAAGCAGGAGTCCGTGACTTGGAAAGAGTAATTGCTTCATTATTTAGGAAAATTGCAAAAAAACTATTACTTGAAAAAGAAATTGCTAGTTATCAAGTGACTGACAAAAATATTTCATCTTTTTTAGGAAGAAAAAAAAATCACAATTATTTATGTAATGAAAAACAAGTTGGAATTGTAAATGCCTTAGCATATACTCCTTATGGCGGTGAAGTTTTACAAGTAGAAGCAACTTGTTATCAAGGACGTGGTAATTTGTTGCTCACTGGATCATTAGGTGAAATAATGAAAGAATCAGCACAGATTGCTCTTAGTTATGTTAAAACTTATTCAGAAGATCTTGGAATAGAAAAAAAACAATTGGATAAATTAGATACCCATATTCACATACCACTGAATCAAATTCCAAAAGAAGGACCTAGTGCTGGAGCAGCGATTACTTTAACGTTAATTAGTTTATTTACAAATAGAGCTGTATCGCATAGAATTGCTCTGACTGGAGAAGTAACTCTACGTGGAAGAATTTTACCAGTTGGTGGAATTAAGGAAAAATTACTAGGAGCGATTCGTAATGGTATTAAAACAATCTATTTGCCAAATGGAAATAAGCGCGATTTAGAAGAAATACCTAAAGAAATTTTGAACCAGATAGAAATCATTTTTGTAAATCACATGAATGAACTAATTTCATATGTTTTTTCTTAATGGCGATGATGCTTTTCTGTGATAAAAACTTATACATATTATTTGTATAAGTTTTTAAATTTCGTCTATTTTCTCTCCCTATTACATATATTTTAAAGAAAAGAAAGGAGAAAAGAGAATGAAACAAGTAATACCTTTTCATAAAGAAATTTTATTTAAAACGATGATCGGAGAGATCACTAGCATTTCATTAGAACATACTCTAAAATCAACGGATGATCATCATATCGAAGGAGATTTTATTGTTAGTGGTAGTTATAAAATGACAGAAGCTAGCCAATTGGAAGAAAAATTTAGTTATAAAATTCCTTTAGATATTACCATCGATGAGCGTTACGATATGAAGAGCTGCAAAATTGATATTGATGATTTTTATTATGAAATTGTCAACGAAGAAATTCTAAAGGTAAATATTGATGTATTGTTAGAAGGATTAGAAGAAATAAAAAAGGAACCAGTAGCAGTATTATTAGACGAGGAAAGAACCGAACAAGAATTGATAGAGACAATAGATGATAAGTCAAATGAGGAAGGATTGATAGCTATTCAACCAGAAGATGAGAACCTCAAAGAGGTAAGGGAAGGAACCAAACAAGATTTTCAAACAGAAAAGCCAATAGATTTTGCTTCTAATAGTAGTGTTGATCAGGACAGCTTTGAAAATGTAGAAGCTATCTTAAAAGAAGAAAAAGAAACGATCAAGAATAATGAAACAGAAACTGATCTAATTAATACGAGCAATATGAATGTTAAGGATAAAGATACAACAAACACGAGTTTAAAAGAAAAAAATGTAGAACAGGAATCTGTTTCATCCAATAATTTAGGATCTATTTTTTCTGCCTTCCGTGATACGGAAGAAACATTTCAATCGTATTCCGTATATATCGTTAGAGAAAATGATACATTAGATAGTATTTTAGATCGATATCAAATCACAAAAGAAGAACTTACAAATTATAATAATTTAGATAATTTTACACTTGGATCAAAATTAGTCATTCCATGTCCTAAAAAAGATGAATAGTATAAATGACATTTTAAAAAAATGTCGATTAACGCCTAAACGATATACAATAATAAAAAATGTAAGAATTATTGACACAGATCAAGGCAAGTTTATTTTAAAGAAAAAAAAGCGTTTAGATAAATCGAAAGTATATCAATATTTATCATCCCGTGGTTTTACAAATTTTCCAAAAGAATATAATGATCTAGAAAAAGATGAGTATGAAGTCTATCCTTATATAGAAACGATTGCAACACCAGATGAGCAAAAGGCATTAGATATGATTTATTTGATGAGTCTTTTACATAATAAAACAACGTTTTATAAAAATTCGGATTTAAACGATATTAAAGAAACTTATGAGCAATTAGATAAAAAAATATCTTATTTAACTTACTACTATCATGATTTACAAGATATCATAGAACAACATACATTTATGTCTCCTAGTGAATATCTCTTAATGAGAAACATTTCTAAAATTTATGCAGCGCTATTTTATTCAAAAAACGAGTTAGAACATTGGTATAGTATTGTATCTCAAAAAAAGAAAGAACGTTATGTAATGATACACAATAATCTTTCATTAGATCACTTATTAGAATCTGAATCACCGTATTTGATTAGTTGGGACTATGCTAAAATGGATAGCCCTATTTACGATGTCATGACATTTTATAAAAAGTATTTTCACACATTGGATTTTAATCAATTGCTAAATGTGTATGAATCAAAATATCCTTTGTTAGAAGAAGAGAGAATTCTAATGAATATTTTACTATCCATTCCAGAAAAACTGGAGCTAGATAAAAAAGAATACGAAAATACACGGGCGATTAAGAATATGATTACATTGTTGGATGATACAAACAATTTGATCTCAAAACAGCAATCTGCAAACGCCAATTAAAAGAAGAATCAACTCTATAAAAAGAAGAAGCGCGTTAATTTTACTAGTAATAAAAATTAAAAGAAACGATTGATAAAAAATAACGACCATTAAAGCGATTAAGGAAGCAAGGTAAATCAGACTTTGCCTTCTTTTTATTTTACACATTTCGCATCGACAAAAGAAACCATGTTTTTTCTTAAATGACATAGTATCACCTATTATAAAGTATGAAAAAGGGAAAAAAAGGTGAAAAGCATTTATAAAATATAAAATGAATGAAAACAAACTAGCTAAATTTCTTTTTTTTCGTTATAATAACAATAGGTGATACTATGAGACAAAAAAGAAAATGTTTTTTGCTTAGTTTATTATTTATTTTCTGTGTTTTAATAGGGTTAATGTTTCTGTTTTCTAAAGATAAAAATGTGACTGAAGAGTGGAAAATGAAAAGCTTAATCGGATTGACTTTGGAAGAAGTAAAAAAGTATGCCGAGGAAACATCGTTAGAATTAGAAATAGAAGAAATTTATTCAAATGAATACAAGGAAAAGGAAATCATTTCTCAAAGTATGGAGGTAGATACACCATTCAAAAAAAAGGACCATTTAAAAGTTGTGGTATCGAAAGGTCCTATTCCGATAGAAGTATATCGTGAAAATAAGGTAGACGAGTTAGGAAAAGTACCGATTATGATGTATCATAAAATTGTAAATAAAAAGAGTAATGAGACGAAATATACAGGTGGGAATGTCGATAAAGAAGGATATAATCGTACGCAAGAAGCTTTTCGTGAAGATTTAGAATTTTATTATCAATCAGGTTATCGTATGATTAGATTAGAGGACTATATAAAAGGTAAAATTGATACAGAATTAGGGAAAAGTCCTATTGTGATTACCTTTGATGATGGAAATGAAGATAATATGAAGGTATTGGGAGTAGATGAAGCGGGGAATTTAGAAATCGATCCTAACTGTGCTGTAGGAATTTTAGAATCGTTTAAAGAAAAATATCCTGATTTTCATGTAACGGCGACCTTTTTTGTAAATGAGGAGTTGTTCCACCAAGAAGAATACAATGAACAAATTTTAACTTGGTTATCGAATCATGGATACGATGTTGGAAATCATACGATGACGCATCCTGATTTTACGAAAATTAATAAGGAACAAGCACAAAAAGAAGTGGGAGGAGTATACGAATTATTAGAAAAGTATATGAAAGGCAAGTATGTTTCGATTGTTGCGCTTCCATATGGATCTCCTTATAAGTTGACACACGAGAATTACGAAGTGATTTTGAATGGTCATTACAATGGGTTATCGTATGAGACAAAAGCAGCATTGAGAGTAGGTTGGGAAGCGGAAAAATCACCATTTGATAATGACTTTAATCCTTTTTTCATAAAAAGAATTAGAGCGTATGACAACAATGGAATTGATTTTGATATTAAAATGAATTTTCGTCTATTAGAAAATACACGTTACATTTCTGATGGAGATTCAAACACAATCGTCATCAATGAATTAGATAAAAACCGTCTAATAGACACAACTGGGTATAAAGTTATTACGATTAACGAATAAACAGTTGCAAATTGAAAGGGATTCCGATATAATACTGATAGAAAACGGTGAACTTGAGGAGTACATGACTTTGGGAAGCTAGAGAATCTGTGGTATATTATTGGTGCAAACAGATCGAAAAATCATGGAAGGTAGCAAGGGAGTTTTATTCTTAAGTAAATAGAGAATGACGTTGCTTCGCGTTAAGAAGAGAAAGTGCACAAGAGACCATTTGAGATAGTCTCTGTGAAGTAAGGTGGTACCGCGAAATAACTTCGTCCTTATAACAGTTTGTTATGAGGATTTTTTTATGGAAGGAGAAGGAAGATGTTAGAGAAAAAATATGATTTTCAAAAAGTAGAGGCTGGAAAGTATCAACAGTGGATAGAGGCGAAATATTTTGAACCTTCAAAAGACAAAAGTAAAGTGCCGTATTGTGTTGTAATTCCTCCTCCGAATGTGACAGGAAAACTTCATTTAGGGCATGCTTGGGATACGACATTACAAGATATTATGACCCGTTATAAAAGGATGGATGGTTACGATACGCTATGGTTGCCAGGAATGGATCATGCTGGTATTGCGACACAAGCGAAAGTAGATAAAAAACTGAAAGATATGGGAATGTCTCCGCGAAAAATGGATCGTGAAGAATGGCTTAAGTACGCATGGGCATGGAAAGAAGAATATGCTGACAATATCCATAAACAATGGGCAAAGCTCGGATTAGGTTTGGCATACGATGAAGAACGCTTTACCTTGGATGAGGGGCTTTCCAATGCGGTTAGAAAAGTGTTTGTCGATTTATATAACAAAGGTTTAATTTATCGTGGGGAAAGAATCATCAATTGGGATCCAGAAGCAATGACAGCTCTTTCAAATGAAGAAGTTATCTATAAAGAGATCGAAGGAGCATTCTACCACATTAAATATCAACTAGAAGATAGTAATGATTACTTAATCGTTGCTACAACTCGTCCTGAAACATTGTTTGGTGACACAGCTGTAGCCGTAAACAAGGAAGATGAACGCTATCAAAAGCTCATCGGTAAGAATGTAATTCTGCCAATCGTTGGTAAAAAAATCCCGATCATTGCGGATATCCATGCGGATCCTACGTTTGGAACAGGTGTGGTTAAAATTACTCCTGCCCATGATCCGAATGATTTTGAAGTAGGAGAGCGTCATGGTCTAGAGAGAATTGTTGTCATCGAACCGGATGGAACCATGAATAAACATGCCTTGCATTATGAAGGAATGGATCGTTTTGCCTGTAGAAAAGCACTAGTAGAAGAGTTAAAACAAGAGGATCTATTAGTGAAAGTAGAAAAAATGGTACACGCAGTTGGACATTCAGAACGAACCGATGCAATTGTGGAACCATATTTATCGAAACAGTGGTTTGTAAAAATGAGACCGCTTGCTGATCGCGTGTTAGAAAATCAACAAGATAAAGAAAAAAAGGTTCATTTTGTTCCACCTCGTTTTGAAAAAATTATGAACCACTGGATGGAAATTACTTACGATTGGTGTATTTCTCGTCAGCTTTGGTGGGGACATCGTATTCCTGCATGGTACAAAAACGATGAAATTTATGTTGGCCTAACACCACCGAAAGAAGAAGGATGGGTTCAAGATAGTGATGTATTAGATACCTGGTTTAGTAGTGCTTTGTGGCCTTTTAGTACTTTGGGCTGGCCAAACGAAACAGAAGAATTAAAAAGGTATTACCCGAACAATTTGCTAGTAACGGGATACGATATTATTCCTTTTTGGGTCAATCGCATGACCTTTCAAGGGTTAGAATTTACGAAAAAGCGTCCTTTCAAAGACTGTTTGATTCATGGATTAATTCGCGACAAAGAAGGACGAAAAATGTCAAAATCGTTAGGAAATGGAATTGATCCTATGGATGTCATTGATACGTATGGTGCCGATGCCCTCCGCTTCTTTTTGACAACCAACTCAGCGCCTGGACAAGATCTACGTTACGACGAAGAAAAAGTAAAGTCGACCTGGAATTTTATCAATAAACTTTGGAACGCTTCAAGATTCGTACTGATGAAATTAGAAGGGTTTCAAGAAGCCGATTATAATCATGAAAACTTATCGTTAGAAGATAAATTTATTTTAACGAAACTACATAAAACGATTTCTGAAGTAAGAAAGAATATGGAAAAATATAACTTTCACAATGTCGGAAGTATGCTTTATACGTTTATTTGGGAGGACTTTTGTGATTGGTATATCGAACTTTCTAAAAGTAAAGAAAATCATACGACGCAAAGTGTATTACTCGATGTGTTAACAGCAGTTTTAAAGATGTTACATCCATTTATGCCATATGTAACAGAAGAAATTTATGGACATTTGCCAATAAAAGATGCCGCTTCAATTGTAATTAGTCGCTATCCAACTTGCAACAAAGAATGGATCTTTGAAGAAGAAGCGAAGAAGATGGAAAAAATTCTAGAAGACATTATTGCGATTCGTAATTTAAAAGCACAGCATAAAATAATGAAAAATGCGTTTGTCGAAATGAGTTGTGACCAAGAATTAAAAGAAATTTATTGTTCCCAATTAAAGATAAGTGAGGAAAACTTGATTGATTCGAGTGGAAAAGACGGATTGCAAAGAGCCAATTATCAATCTCCATTCATTAAGTTGACGTATTATTTTAAAGGAGAAGAGGAAAATCCTTTGAAAAAACAAATGGAGATTGATGCATTAAAGAAGTCGATTGCAAGAAGATCGATGTTACTTCAAAATGAAAATTATGTGAAGAAAGCACCCGCTAATGTTGTCGAGCTAGATCGTATGAAATTAAAAGAAGAGCAAGAAAAGTTAGCCGTATTAGAAAATGATTAAGGATGGTGAGGTGAAAACATGGAAAAACAAGTAAAGGACATAACGAGTCGCGATGTGGATTTTGCACAATGGTATACAGATGTCATAAAAAAAGCAGATTTGGTAGACTATTCTTCTGTAAAAGGAAGTATGATCATTCGGCCTTATGGTTATGCGATTTGGGAAAACATCCAACGAATTTTAGATCAAAAATTCAAAGAAACCAATCATGAAAACTTGCAGATGCCAATGTTCATTCCTGAAAGTTTGTTGAATGTAGAAAAAGAACATATCGAAGGATTTGCCCCAGAAGTAGCATGGGTGACACATGGTGGACAAGAAAAATTAGATGAGCGTATGTGTGTAAGACCGACGAGTGAAGTACTATTTTGTGAGCACTATGCCAAAATCATCAAATCGTATCGGGATTTACCAAAACTTTACAATCAGTGGTGTACGATCGTAAGATGGGAGAAAACGACAAGACCTTTTTTGCGAAGTAGAGAAATTCTTTGGCAAGAAGGTCACACAATGCATGAAACAGAACAAGAAGCAAGAGAAGAAACATTAAGAATGCTCCAAATTTACGAGAATTTTCAACGGGAGTATTTAGCCATACCAGTAATAGTAGGGCGGAAGACCGAGAAAGAAAAATTTGCAGGGGCTGAAGAGACATATACGATTGAAGCAATGATGTATGATGGTGTTGCACTACAAAATGGAACGAGCCATTATTTTGGAAATCATTTTGCAAAAGCGTTTAACATTAAGTTTTTAAATAAAAAGAATCAATTAGAAACCCCTTATCAAACATCGTGGGGCGTATCAACCAGAATGATTGGGGGAATTATTATGGTTCATGGAGATGACCGTGGCCTCGTTCTTCCTCCGAACATTGCACCTATTCAAGTGATTATTATTCCAATTGGAAAAGAACCAAGTATGGAACAAGCAGAAGAAATTAGCAAAGAACTAAAAAAGATAAATATCACTTGTAAAATAGATCGATCAGACAAAACGCCAGGGTTTCGTTTTGCCGAAGCAGAAGTCAAAGGATATCCTCTCCGCATCGAAATTGGTCCACGCGATTTAGAGGAAGGAAAAGTCACGATAGTAAGAAGAGATACCTTAGAAAAACAAAAAATAGCATTAACGGATATTTCCAAAGAAATACCGAATAGGTTAAAAGAAATGCAACAAGATATGTACAAAAAAGCGGAAAAAAGAAGAGATGAAATGATTTATGAGGTATCTTCCTATGACGAAATCGATAAAAATAAGAATGGCTTCTATAAAGTAAACTGGTGTGGCGATCTGTCTTGTGAAATGAAATTGAAAGAGGAATTAGGACTCAAGTCACGCTGTATTATTGAAGAAGAACAACCAAATGGACCTTGTATCTGTTGTGGAAAAACAGCCCATCATAAAGTCTATTTTGGAAAGCAATATTAAAGAAGTAAAGAAGTATAAAAAGTAGTACTTCTTTCTTTTTCGACAAATTTTGAAGTGAAATCCTGTTACAATGAAAATGGTGATAAAAATGAAAATGAATTTTATAATTCCCATTATAGTTTCTATTTTATTAGGAGCTTTTTGTGGAAAATTAGTATTTAGTCAATATCAAAATAACGAAGAAGTATTTAATGAAAATAACACGATATATGTATTACAACAAGGTGTTTATACCAAAGAAGAAACCAAAATAAATGCCATGCAAAATCTTCCTTGTGCGATTTCTGTTTTAGATGATGGGAAGTATTATGTTTATGTAGCAATGACTAAAAATCAACAAAACTTAGAAAAAGTAAGCAAACTGTTTCAAGAGAAAAAAATAGACATTTATCAAAAGGAGATCGCGGTTACCAATCGAGAGTTTTTAAATACGTTAGAACAATATGATCTTTTGTTAGAAAATGCGAAAACAGAAGAAGAAATGATTTCGGTTATAAAAGTAATTTTGGCAAGTTATGAAGAAAGCGTCTTAATGAGTTAATATTTTTCTCCTAACTTGAAATAATAATAGTGGTAGGTGATAAAATGACGGCGATAATGAAATTGCTTCCAAAACAAGAAATGCCAAGAGAACGACTATTAAAGTATGGAGTTGAAAACTTATCGAATGTAGAATTACTATCTTTATTATTAAAGACGGGAACAAAAGAAAAATCCGTTCAAGAAGTAGCGATGGATATTTTAAAGAATTATCAAACCGTTGCGTCATTACAAAATACTACGTTGACAAAACTTTGCACGATAAAAGGAGTAGGAGCTGCCAAAGCAATGGAATTGTTAGGGGCCATTGAATTAGGAAAAAGAATATTCTTAGAACAGGAAGAAAAGTTAGAATTCAAATTTACCAAACCAGAACAAATTTATAAAAGTTTTAAACACTTATTCTATCATAAAAAACAGGAGTATTTTTACTGTTTATATTTGAATAACAAACAACAATTAATTGAAAGGAAACTATTATTTATGGGAACAATTAATCAAAGCTTAGTTCATCCACGTGAAATATTTAAAGAAGCATATTTGTCTAGTGCATCATCGATCGTTTGTATACACAATCATCCATCAGGAGATATTACGCCAAGTAGAGAAGATATTCATCTGACAAAATCGTTAATGGAAATTGGAAAAATTCAAGGAATTCCCGTTGTAGATCATTTGATTTTTACGGATGACGGATATTATAGTTTTTACGAAAATAATGGTCTTTTAAATTAGAAAAACTGGTACATACTAACAATAGATAAGAGGTGAAAAGTATGTATAAAAAACGCAAAGAAAATCGTAAAAAACTCATCGTCATAGGAAGCGTTGTCTTAAGTTTACTATTGTTACTTTTGGTTGGATATTTGGCCAAGGAAAATCGGAATATGGGAAATTTAGAAATGTGGCTAAAAGATGCTACAACGACAATCGAACGTTGGATGAGTAAACCGTTCATCAAAGAAAAAGATCAACATCAAGAAGAGAGTTTACTTATGATGAAAGGAAAAATCGCGTCACAAGAACAAGAGATCCAAGCGTTAAAAAAAATGCTAGAATTAAATCGAACTTTGACAGAATACGAAATCGAAAATGCAACCATTTTATCGCGAAACATTGGTTATTGGAATGAGACGATTACGATTGATAAAGGAAAAGACCAAGGAATTGCAAAAAATATGGCAGTGATAACGGAAGATGGACTGCTAGGAAAGATTGTGAGAGTGAGCAATCGAAGTAGTGAGGTAAAACTAATTACAGCTTGTAGTGAGAAATATCAAATATCGGTGATGATTCATACGGAGCAAGGCGAAGTACATGCCTTATTAAATGGATATGATCCTAAAAGTAAAAAGGCCATTCTCTCATCGATCGATCAACGATCGCTAGTGTTACCATCACAAATGGTAACGACGAGTGGACTAGGAGGCGTATTTCCTAACGGCATCTATATAGGCACAATCGATAACGTAGAAAATGACAATCATAGTATCGCAAATAAAGCTCAAATCACCTTGAGCCAAGATTTTAATAACATTAGATACGTTAGTGTCTTAAAAGGAACGAGTCATGATTAAACGAATCGTTCTTCTCGTCGTCTCTCTTCTTTTAGA
This sequence comes from uncultured Muribaculaceae bacterium, assembly GCA_964546995.1. Lineage (GTDB taxonomy): Bacteria > Bacillota_I > Bacilli_A > RF39 > UBA660 > CAZJKO01. The sequence goes on from CAZJKO010000009.1 coordinate 13,501, forward strand.
CGGAATCTTTTCTTGTTTTCTTCCGTATCAAGTAGGGGTATTTACCTTGCTAAAAGCCTATTTTTCTATCACCATAATACCAACGTTTGTCATAACTTCCCAGGAAAAATTATGGAGAATCATAATCACTTTGTTCAGTTATGGAATGTTATATGACTTATTTTATACAAGCTTTGTTTTGTTACATGCATTACTATTTAGTTTAATTGGCATACTATTTTACATTTTATCAAAAAAAATCGATAGGAAAACGATGCTATCATCGGTATGGATGGGACCGCTTTCTACAACGATTTATAGTGTATTGCTCGCACTATTTGCACTATTGTTTCAACTAGGTGAAGTAACCCTAGTAGGGCTAATAAGTCAAATGATATCGAGTCTATTTCTAGCAACAATCTATAGTGCTATTCTCTTTTTTATTGTAAATAAGAATAAAAATCCCTCGTATAAAAAAGCTCCTTTTTTCATAAAATGAATGGAAAAGAGGGGATTTTTTTGGATTATCGAGAATATAAATCATTAAGAAAAAGAAAACATAGACAAGATCAAAAAGAACAAGATATCGCGAAGAAGAAGTTTCTACGTTTCACAAGCCAAGTATTACTATCCGCTATTCTTTTATTAGCAACGTTAATTGTAATTAAAATCGATATCAAAACAAAAGACGTAATCTATAAAGAAGTATATGAAAAATCATTTCAGTTTGCTGTAGTTAATGATCTATATCAAACGTATTTTGGTCACGTTTTCCCCATAAAAAAAGCGGAAAAAGTAACAGCCGTTTTCAACGAACGAATGACGTATGAAGAAGCAAGCATTTATAAAGATGGGGTAAAACTAAAAGTAGCTCCTTCCTATTTAGTACCGTTTCTAGAAAGTGGCATTGTCGTATTCATGGGAGAAAAAGAAGGATATGGAAATACGATTATCGTACAGCAAGTTAATGGAATGGATGTATGGTACGGAAATGTGGTGTTAAAAGATATCAAAATGTACGATTATGTAGAAAAGGGAAGTTTGTTAGGAGAGTGCAATAGCGATACTTTGTATATGGTATTCCAAAAAGAAGGAAGTTTTTTAGATTATAAAGACTATTTATCCTAAAATAAAGTGGCATTCTTCCTTTGTGTTCTTTGCTATCATTACCATTCTAACAGGACTGTTTCGAGAATTTTCTTGTTTCACTTTCCTGTTGCTCGTCCATGAACTAGGACACTGTTTATGCGCTTTGCATTATGGATGGCAAATCGATTGTATTTCCTTTTATCCATATGGAGGTTCGAGTAAATTTAGCGAAAAGATAAATCGTCCGATCAAAGAAGAATTTCTTATTTTATTAGCAGGACCAATCGCTCAAGTTTGTTTTTATCTCTTGTGTACTATTTTGCCATTACGCGAACAGACCCAAGCTTTATTAAGAACGTATCATTACGCGATTCTCTTTTTTAATCTATTGCCAATTTATCCATTAGATGGAGGAAAACTTGTCAATCTCTTCCTATCAAAACACTATCCCTATTTGAAAAGTTTAACCATCACGCTTCTTCTTTCTTATCTTTTGTTACTAGGAATCGTTTGTATTCAATTGAAAGAATGCTTTTCATTAAACGTACTATTGGTAGGACTCCTTCTGTTCACCAAAATAAAAGAAGAATGGAAGAAAAGAAATTTTTATTATCAACGATTTTTATTAGAACGATATTTGTATCCTTACCATTTTAAAACGATAAAAACAATAGAAAATCCCAAAGAAATGATGCGTGACAAAAGGCATCTTTTTAAAAAACAAAATCATTATTATACAGAAAAAACAATTCTTTTAAAAACGTTCAAGCGAAACGATCATTAGGAAAATGCAGTGACGTTTTTCGTTTTTCTAGAATATAGTGTAATAAGATGAAAAGTACTTTTCATCTGGAAGAAGGGAAGACGAGAATGTGCAAAAAGCAATATTTCCAGTGAAAAACATGCGAATCACTCAAGGTTATGGGAAAGATACTTATTCACACGATGATAGCTATGCCATAGATCTTGGTTCTGTCGATGGAATCTTACTAAGGGCCTTTGCACCATTTGATGCTATTGTAAGAAAAATCTATAAAGAAGATGCCAATGAAGTATGGATTGAATCGTTAGAACCTGTTCTATATGCAGATGGTACAGTCGATTATATGACGATGCTTTTTATGCATGATAATGATGTAAGCGATCTCTATGTAGGAAAAATAATAAATCAGTACGAAGAGTTCTATCAAGAGGGGACCAAAGGACAAGTGACTGGCTCTCATATTCACATCGAGTGTGGAAAAGGAAGATTTGATGGAAGTGGTTGGCATCAAAATAAAACCGGATACTGGAGCATCAATAATGCAATACCACCAGAACGAGCTCTTTTTATTACGAGTGATACGAACGTTGTAAATGGCGGAGGATTCAATTGGATAATGGCAACGAATGTAACCCGTAAATACAAAGTTGGCGAACAATACTATTTAAATGGATACATTTATCTAGATTCGTTTGGAAATAGTCCAGGTGGAAGTTTTATCAATGAATATGTAACCATAACGGATGTCAGCTTTAACGAAAAAGCAACGAAACCTTATCTATTAAATAATGGTAATCTAGGATGGGTAGGAGAAGATCAACTAACTAGTGAACCCATTAAAACAGAAACGGAAGTAGACAAACTACAAAAACAAATCGTCGCACTACAAGATACCATTACATTAAAAGAGAAACAAATCGAAGATTTAAAACAACAATTAAAAGAACAAGAAGAAACGAACGATCTAAAAACATTTACCTGTACAAAAAGTGGTTCCTACTATATTAAGTTATTAAATAGAGAAGTATTATATTATCGCATCCAAAAAGAGCAAGAAGAATCAAGCTCGATAGAAAAGAAAAACGACTTGTAAAAGTCGTTTTATTGTAACTCGCTTTACGAGTTTATAATCAATTTGGTGGAGAATAGGAGGATCGAACTCCTGACCTCCACGGTGCAAACGTGGCGCTCTCCCAGCTGAGCTAATTCCCCAAACAACAATACCAATTCATCACTGGTATTAGAATTATATCACGGTTATTTAAAAAAAGTCAACACTATTTTCATAAAATAATGAATCTATGGAAATCGAAGAAAAACCATATTTTTCCTGAATAGGATCGTAAAAGAAATCTGCTTTGATGGGACGAAAGGTAAAATATCCAAAGAAAAAGTAAAAGATAGGAATGAGGATAGCACAGATCAAGTTGAAAAGGTTAAGACGTTTTCCCTCAAGGACAAACCGAAATAAATACTGTCCCAAAAGAATAGAAAGAAACAAAATGGCAATCGTGACCAAAAAATGTTCCCCAAAACGATAGTAGACAGGTAAATAAATAACCAAAAGAAGAAAGATACTACTGATACTAGTAAGCATAATAGATAGAAAAAAATTGTGTAGAGAAATCTTTTGAATCCGAAGAAGAAGGTACTCGATAATTGCCCAAATCATACACGCAGTAAATAACATTTTAATATGTTCAAAAATACTTTCATTGACGGGAAAAAAGATCGCAAGAATGGGACTAGGAAATACCTCGTAGACAAAATGACATAAAAAACAGAGGATAAAAATGCCAAGTGTCGAAATGAACCATAATTTTTTCATCATAATTTTCACCCTTATTAGGATGACCCAATTTCAAGCGTTTATACAGTAGGTATCTTTCCCAAAAAAATGATCATCCTAATAAAAAGGTGATAAAAGTGAAAATAAGACTTGGATATGTAGCACTTCCTTTAACTTGCAAGGAACTCAATTATTCTACGGCTACCTATACCCAATTTAAAAAGCTAGACATAATAGAAAAGCTGGATCGTATCGATAAAGTCATCATGACGAATTTAGAAAAATTACAGAAAATCCTATTGTATAATCATAGTAACCACATTCACTTTTATCGTACGACATCGCACCTTGTTCCATTCTTATCCTTAGATAAAATCTCCTTTGATTATTTGAACCCATATAAAGAAGAATACCAAAAAATCGGAAGACAATTAAAAGAATGGAACATGAGAATGGATATTCATCCCGATCAATTCATGGTATTAAATAGTATCCAAAAAGAAGTACTAGAAAACACCATTCGCTATTTAACAAGACAAGCCCAAATAGTAAAAGCAATGAAGATCGAAACTCCAATTATGATCCTCCATGTGGGAAGTAGTATCCCCTCAAAAGAAGAGGCGATGAAACGATTTATAGACCAATTTAATTTACTACCAAAAGACGTCCAAGCGATGATTGCTTTAGAAAACGATGATAAAATCTATCAAGTGGAAGATGTATTGTGGCTTTGTGAAAAGTTAAACATCCCAATGGTACTTGATTATCATCACTTTTTATGCAATAATAAGGGAGTCAAAATAGAGCTGTTTTTAAAACGAATCTTTAACACGTGGGAAAAAACAAAACAAATTCCAAAAGTCCATTTTTCAAGCCCTAAAAGTAAACGAAAAAAAGAGCGAAGAAGTCATCATGATTATATTGATTTCAAAGAATTTTACGACTTTTTAAACGTATTAAAAAAAGAAAATCGCGATGTCGATATAATGATTGAGGCAAAGAAAAAAGATTTGGCTTTATTTAAACTGCTTCGCGAAATCAAATACAAAACAGATTATTTATTTTTAGATGAAACCACCATACAAATAGAAGGAGGGGACAAGCATGAACGATCATGATATCATTAAAGAAGTACGAAGTAAAAACGATATTGTCGATTTTATTGGCGAATACATTCCTCTCGTTCAAAAAGGCAAAAACTATTTTTGCGTATGTCCCTTTCATGACGATACCAATCCGTCGATGAGCATTTCACGTGAAAAGCAAATTTACACCTGTTTTTCATGTGGTGCCTCAGGAAATATTTTTAACTTTCTAATGGATTATGAACATGTATCGTTTAAAGAAGCTTTATCGATATTGGCAAAAAGGGCAGGTATTGCCCTACAACAAGGGATATATCACGAAAAGAAAAATCCCCACGAAGATTTATATGAAATCTATAGACTAAGTAGCAAATATTATCAAAATAACATAAATACCAATTTTGGTCGTGCCGCTAAAGCATATTTATGGAGTAGGAATTTAAACGAAGAAACCATCAAAGAATTCGAAATCGGCTTATCGTTGAAAGAAAAAGATCCATTGACGAAAATGTTGACTAAAAAAGGGTATTCCCTTTCCTTATTAAACCAAATCGGTCTATCGAGTAAAGAACAAGATGCTTTTGTGGATCGCATTATGTTTCCTCTATATGATACAAGTGGAAAAGTAGTAGGATTTAGCGGTAGAATTTATGAAAAAAAAGAAGTGAACAAGTACTTAAACACCAAAGAAACGCCCATTTTTAAAAAAGGGGAAACACTTTATCACTATCATATTGCCAAAGAGTTTGTACGAAAAGAAAAATACGTGATTATCATGGAAGGATTCATGGATGTCATCAGAGCTAGTACGATAGGAATAAAAAATACGGTAGCATTAATGGGAACAGCATTGACGAACGAACAAGCAAAACTGTTGAAACGATTATCACCAAACATCGTACTGTGTTTCGATGGAGATGGGGCGGGAAGAAAAGCGACCCTTGCTGTCGGAAATCATTTGGAAGAAATCGGAATCCATCCTTTGGTAGTTGCTTTAGAAGATGGATATGATCCCGATGAATACATCTTAAAATATGGAAAAGATCGCTTTAAAGGATTAGTAGAACATGCCCTTCATTTTAGTGATTACAAAATAAAAGGATTAAAAGAAGGAATCAATTTTAAAAGTGAAGAAGAAGTATCGTCTTACGTACATGGCGTTTTAGAAGAAATAGCTAAGTTGGAAGATGAAATTCGTATCGAAATTATTCTAAAAAACCTTGCAAAAGAATGCAATATCGGTTATAATACCCTAGAAAAAAGACTTCGACAACTAAAAGAAAACAGAAGCAAAAAAGACATACAAACTTTGGTCCCAACGAAGCCTAACAAGAGGAAGAAACTGGATAAATTTGAAAAAGCCTATCATGCTATTTTGTATTATATGATGATAGACGACAAAGTACTTTATCGATACGAAAAAGAAGGAATCTTTTTTAAAGAAGAAAACTGTCGTTATTTAGCAAGTGAAATCGCATACTACTATAAAAAGTATGGTTCTTTAAACATTGCCGATTTTTATACGTATTTAAACGATAGAGAAAATCTAAAACAACTGTTAACTGACATTTTGAACGAAGCGTATCCAGATAAAGTAAATCAGGACACGATCTACGATTATTTTAAAGTGGTCCAAGAATACAATCGAAGCCAAGAAATAGGACGGCTTAAAAATTTAATGGAAAAAGAAGTGGATCCGATAGAACAAGCGAAAATCGCAGATCAAATTCGCACATTAAGAATAGGGAGTTGAAAAACATGGTCGAAGAAATTAAAAGCATGGATGAACGAAAAGAAAAATTAATTGCTTTGGGTGAAAAGCAAGGTTTTATCACATATGAACAATTAGCAGAAGAACTAAAAGGGTTAGATATCGATAGTGATACCCTAGATGATTTATACAATAGTTTGATGGAACATCACATTGAAATCGTATCAGAAGATGGCGGTATGGATGAAGATGATGGGGATACAGAATCGTTAAAAGTGGAAGATTTAACGCTTTCTAAAGACATTAAAATCAACGATCCCGTTCGTATGTATTTAAAAGAAATTGGTCGAATCAACCTCCTTACTTCCGATGAAGAATTCGAGTATGCCAAACGAGCAGAGCAAGGGGATGAATTTGCCAAAAAGATGTTGGCCGAATCGAACTTGCGTTTAGTAGTATCCATTGCCAAACGATATGTAGGACGTGGCATGTTATTTTTGGATTTAATTCAAGAAGGAAATATCGGGTTAATGAAAGCAGTAGACAAATTCGATCCCACCAAAGGATATAAATTTTCAACCTACGCAACATGGTGGATCCGTCAAGCGATTACAAGAGCGATTGCCGATCAAGCAAGAACCATTCGTGTTCCTGTACACATGGTAGAAACAATCAATAAATTGGCTCGAGTCCAACGTCAATTGACACAGGAATTAAACAGAGAACCAACCGATGAAGAGATTGCTAAAAAATTGAATATTTCAGTAGAAAAAGTAAGAGAAGTATATAAGATTAGTCAAGATCCAGTTTCATTAGAAACGCCAATTGGAGAAGAGGATGACAGTCATTTGGGCGATTTTATTCGCGATGAGAGAACGATGTCTCCTGAAGAATATGCAACAGTAGAAATGTTAAAAGAAGAATTGTCAGGAGTACTATTGACGTTAACAGATCGGGAAGAAAGAGTATTGAGACTTCGTTTTGGTCTCGATGATGGTCAGTGTCGAACATTAGAAGAAGTAGGCCAAATCTTTGGCGTAACAAGAGAACGAATTCGTCAAATTGAAGCCAAAGCTCTCCGTAAATTGAGACATCCTTCAAGATCGAGAAAATTAAAGGATTTCTTGACCGATTAATATGAAAATTAGCAAACGATTAAAAGCCATTGCCACACTTATCCCTGATCAGGTCAAACTGCTCGATGTAGGCTGTGATCATGCACTTTTAGATATTTACGTTGTCAAGCAAAAGAAAAACGTCTTGGCAGTAGCATCGGATATCCACGAAGGACCACTGGAAAGTGCCAAACAAAATATTCGCTCCTATGGTTTAGAGGATAAAATTGAAACAAGATTAGGAAACGGATTAGAAGTGATGGACGATACGATTGACACCATTGTAATATCGGGAATGGGTGGCAAAAACATGTTAGGTATCTTTAAATATAGTATGGATAAATTAAAAAACATCGATCGAATCATTTTATCTCCCAATAATGATATGGTCATTATTCGTACCTTTCTTTTAAAAAACGGATACAGGTTAGAAGAAGAACAAATGATGGAAGAAAAAGAGATTATTTATCCCATCTTAGTCTTTCGTAAAGGAAAAAAGCATTATCGCAAGATAGAATACTTCTTTGGACCAATCTTTCTAAAGAAAAAAGATCCAGTATTTATAAAATATTATCAAAAAGAATTAACTCAAAAGGAAGTCCTTCTAAAATTGTTACCCAAACAATATCTAAAAAAACGTATACAATTGCAAAGAGAAATTCGTAAAATAAAAAAAATGGTCTCATCTTAGGACCTTTTTTGTTTACAAGAATTTCTTTTTATGTTATGATGATAATGACAATAGGAAGGAGAATAAAATGAAAACAGAATTACAAAAGAAAGCATACTGGTCAGGACTTGCCATTATTATGGTAACCATACTAGTATTAGGAGTAAGTTACGCTTGGTTATCCCTAACGTTAAACGGAACTAAAAACAATGTCATTAAAGCAGGTACATTAGCATTGACATTAGATGATGGAACATCAGTTGGAATTAGTCAACTAGCAGCACTTCCCATCAGTGATGACAAAGGGTTAGAATTGACGCCTTATACCTTCTCGCTAGAAAATACGGGAGATATCGATAGTGTATATACGATTTATATCGATGATCAAGCTGCGGAAGAAGGGGAAACTGCAATGCCTGATACGATGGTAAAATTAAACATTGCGAAAAACAATACTTCGTTAAAAACATCACTACTAAGTGGTATAGGAGCACATCCAAATCGCGTCTTAGATAGTGGAACAATTAAACCAGGCGAAAAGTTTACTTATAATTTAAGACTATGGATCGATAGTGCCGCAGGAGAAGAAGTCATGGGAACGACGTACCGTGGTATGATCCGTGTAGAAGCAACACAAGTCATTCAAAGATTACCTGAACAGCCATAAAAAAAGATGAAATTTCATCTTTTTTTTATTCGTTTTATAAGAAAAATTGGGGACCTTCGTCCTTATGATTAGATAGAATTTGTTCTTTTTGTTCATTTCGAAAAGTGATAGACTCTGAAGAAGTAGTATCCGGTTTCGCATGACCTCGAGAAGAATCGTCATCTTTAACAGCATTCATAATATGAAACATCACCTTTGCATTGTTCCAAATTGGTTTAATTTGATAAAAAATAGGAATCGCTTGATTGATGACTCCAAGCGTTTTTTGAGCGTTATTTAAAAGATTTCCCCAATCAAAATTTCTTTTAACACCTCTCATAAAATTCCCGTTATTTCTTCCATGAAATAGACCTCTTTTTCCACCACCAAAAAATCCTCGTCCCATATTCACGGGATTGGCAAATGAGCCCGCATTCCAATTTCCATAAGGAGAAAAGTCATAATCTTGATACATGTTATCCACCTCTTTATTAGTATCATATGTCTAGATAGAAAAAAAGTGTGTAAAACAGAAAAAAACAAAAAGAAAAAGGATGTTCAAAAATAGTAGGGTATGATATAATTAAACATAGAATAGGAAGAGGTGGAAGACCGTGGAAAAGATCATGCGTCCTTTTATAGCAGTATACCATTTCGTTTTATTTCTTTTTCAAATTCCAATGAAAGTACTAGGGTATGCATATACAGGAATACTTTATATCGTTGATCATATAACAAGAAAAAAAGAAAAGAAACAGGAAGTAACAAAAGACGAAATGGAGGCCTTAAAAGAATTAAATCTGTTAGAAAAAAAGAATAAAGGAAAAGAAACAAAAAACGAGGAAAAAGCCATATCTTTTCGTTATGTTGCCAAAAATAGCAGTGGTCAAGTAGTCAAAAGTACCTTTGAAGCAAATGCAAAACAAGAAGTGGAAATGTTTTTACGAAACGAAGGGTATGAAATCATCAGTATCGAACCTAGAAAACCTTACGATATTGATTTGTTTGTAAACCATCGTTTAAAAACATCGGAACTATCGTTCATGTTGACACAGCTTTCAACGTATATCAAAGCAGGTATTCCCTTGATCGATTCTGTTCGCATTTTAGCTAAACAATCGACGAATCCTGCCAAAAGAAAAATTTATGAAAAAATTATATATGAACTATTAATAGGAGAAAACTTAAGTACCGCGCTTGAAAAACAAGGAAAAATTTTTCCGAGATTATTGATTAACATGATTAAAACCGCCGAAATGACAGGAGACTTGGCCACCATTTTAGATGATATGTCTGAGTACTATACATCGATGGAAAAAACCAAAAAACAAATGATTAGTGCCATGACGTACCCACTCGTAATTTTTATCATTGCCATATTTGTTGTGGCATTTATCTTGATGTTTGTCGTACCACAATTTGTCAGTATGTTTGAAGACCAAAATGCATCGTTACCAGGCGTAACACTATTTGTAATCAAAGTAAGTAACTTCTTAAAAGAACGATACTTCTTTGTACTACTAGGACTCATTCTTCTATTGCTTATCTATCGTGGCTTGTATGAAAACATCAAAGGATTTCGGAAAACCATGCAAACCATCTACATGAAACTACCAGTTATGGGAACGATCATTATCTATAATGAAGTAGCAAATTTCACCAAAACGTTTGCATCATTACTAAATCATAGTGTTTTTATCACGGATAGTATGGAAATTTTATCTCAAGTAACCAACAACGAAGTTTATAAAGAAATCATCAATAAAACCCTAATCAATTTAAGTAAAGGTAGTAAAATCTCAGAGACATTCAAAGGGCATTGGGCTTTCCCTGTAGTTGCGTACGAAATGCTCGTAACAGGAGAAAACACAGGACAATTAGGGTTAATGATGGAAAAAGTAGCGGAACATTATCAGAATTTACACAAAACGAAAGTAAGTCAAATCAAAAGTTTGATTGAACCGATCATGATTGGCGTATTAGCAGTCATGGTTGGAACAATTATTTTATCGATCGTTATACCGATGTTTAGTATTTATGATACCATTAGTTAAGGGGGAAAACTTATGGAGACGGTAGGAATCATTTGTTTTTTTATCCTAGGCCTAGTACTAGGATCCTTTTATAATGTTGTAGGATTTAGACTCCCCAACAAAAAAAGCTTTGTAAAAGGGCACAGCATGTGTCCAACATGTCATCATCAACTCGCTTGGTATGAATTAATACCACTTGTATCCTATATCGTTCAAGGTGGAAAATGTCGCCATTGTCAAAGCAAAATAGCATATTTTTATCCCCTTGTCGAACTAAGTACAGGAATTCTATTTGCCATAAGCTATTATTCATTTGGTCTTTCTTATGAATTGTTATTATCGCTCTTTATCGTTTCGATGTTAATGATCATTATCGTAAGCGATTTAATGTATTTAATCATTCCCGATGAAGTATTAATCTTTTTCGGCATTCTAATCATTGTGGTGCAATTATTATCGATAGGACCTTGGAAAACAGTCGTACAAATAGGAAGTAGTGCATTACTTTTCCTCTTCATGTTTGGCCTCATGAAACTAGGAGATTTCTTATTTAAAACAGAATCACTCGGTGGGGGAGATGTAAAACTGATGGCGATCGTCGGTTTAATATTAGATCCGGTTTTAGGTGTCGTCGTCATCTTTGTTGCAAGTTTAGTTGCCCTTCCCGTATCGTTATTTCTAGCGTGGAAAAAGAAAGAAAACATCATTCCCTTTGGCCCCTTCTTAGTATTAGCACTGTTATTGATCTATCTTACGAAAATCGATATAAATACAGTAAAGAGTATGCTTGGAATTTAAAAAAGAATGAAGAAAACGTTCTTTTTTTTCTGGAATTCTATCTTTCTTAAGAAAAGTTCGATATAATGAATTTGAGGTGATAAAGATGAGTAAAAGTTATCCTATTTTACCAGCCGATATTTATGTCGTCTTAAATAAAAGTATTCTCCACGAAGAACATCGCAAATGGATCACGATGCTTTATCAACCGATTATTGGCTATACTGCCGTAAGTTTATACTTTACCTTAGTCGATGACTTAGATAAAAAAGAAATGATGAGTGAAGACTTAACGCACCATCATTTAATGGCTACTATGCAATTAAAACTAGATGATATTGTCATTGCTCGCCAAAAGTTAGAAGCAGTAGGATTATTAAAAACGTATTTTAAACAAGATCATGTCAACAGTTATGCCTATTTATTATATTCACCACTATCCCCATCAGAATTTCTAAACCATCCCATTTTAAATGTGGTACTCTATAATAACATTGGTAAAAAAGAGTATGAAAAAATAGTATCCTATTTCAAACTTCCTAAAACATCACTAAAAGAATATCAAGACATCACATCTAGTTTTACCGATATCTTTACCAGTGTCCCAGGTGGCATTTTTCATGAAAATGATCAAATTGTTAAGTACGAACAAAATAAAATGAGTCTTCATAGTAAATTGGATTTTAATCTCTTGATTAGCAGTATTCCAAAAAATATGGTTCATGAAAAATGTTTTAATGAAGAAACCAAGGAGTTGATTACCAATCTTTCGTTTACCTATGATATCGATGAATTGAATATGCAAGGAATCATTCGAAGTAGCCTAAACGAAAAAGGCCTGATCGATAAAACAGAATTAAGAAAACGTTGTCGTAACTTCTATCAATTTGAAAACAACGGAAAACTTCCAACGTTGATCTATTCGAAACAGCCCGATTATTTAAAAGAACCAGTAGGAGATAAATCGAATTGGGCAAAAATGGTATATACGTTTGAAACCGTAACGCCATACGATTATCTAAGAAGTAAGTATAAAGGAGCGGAACCTACAGCAAGAGATTTAAAATTAATAGAAAGTTTGTTGGTAGATCAAAAATTAAAACCAGGCGTCGTCAATGTATTAATCGCGTACGTCTTAAAGATCAATCAACAAAAATTAAATAAAAATTATGTAGAAACCATCGCGGGACAGTGGAAGAGATTAAACATTGAAACGGTAGAAGAAGCGATGAAAATAAGTGAAAAAGAGCACAAAAAGATCAAAAGAATGATGGAGAAAAAGAATAGTGGTAAACAAATAACCACGAGAAAAGAAAAGGAAATATTGCCAGATTGGTTTGATCGTGAATTATCAAATGAAACGACAACCAAGGACGAAGAAGAGGAAATCGATGAACTCTTAAAAAAAATTGCATCTTAATTGAAAGTATGATAAGATAGACAACAACAACGAGAAACCATCATAATCACAGGGGGAAAACATGAATCAGGATGTAAGAAAAGAGATCGGTCGAACCATTTTTTCGATTGCGTTAACCATCACATTTTTAGTTGTTATGACGTGGCTTTGGTTTGGTCCTAGAGTAAAATATGCGACCAATGGACGCCTTGCTGCAACAGGATTAGTAGGTCAAGATTTGATGTACTATGATTTAAGTGAAGGAATTAATATGGAAAATGCATTTCCAGTAAGCGATGCTTATGGATTGACAACCAATCCCTACGTTTTTCAAATATCGAATAAAGGATCCAAAGACTGGGAATATCAAATTCAAATGATACGAGAAGAAAATGATGACGAAAAAGATCACATTCTAGAGTATAATTATTTACGTTATGCCATTAAGAAAAACGAAGAGGATTTCTCAACTCCCGCTAACATTCCTTTAGATGGAATCATCTATGTCGATCAATTAAACGGAAAAGAAAGCAATGTGTATAGTATCAAAATATGGATTGACGAAAATGCTGGAAATGAAATTATGGATACGTCTTTTACAGGCAAAATTAGTGTATCACCACTGGTAAGACAAACGATTAGTATGAAATAGTTGCAATGGATTTAAAATTATGATATAGTTATTAATGTCAAAAAATAAAAATGTTAAAACTAGTTACTTATGTTAATAATAAACGTGTAATAACGATATAATAGAAGTAGTGCTAGAGGTGAATAATGAGTAATAAAACATTTTATTCCGATCAGGAATTTGTCAATATAATTAATCCAATTTTAAAACATGAAGAATTTCAAAAAACCAAAAATATTGTCCATCATGGAATCAATCGTTATGACCATTCAGTAAGAGTAGCATACTATTCTTATAAAATATGTAAGATGCTTCATCTAAATTATCGCGATACAGCACGTGGTGGAGTTTTACACGACTTCTTTTTAGATAATCGAGAGGATGGAAAAATTGCCATTTTATTTAATCATCCAAAGTATGCATTAGAAACATCCAAAGAATATTTTATTCTCTCAGATCGAGAACAAGATATTATAAGAAGTCATATGTTTCCAGTAAATGTCATGCCACCAAAGTATCTAGAAAGTTGGATCGTCGATATGGTCGATAATGTAGCAGGAATTTATGAAAAATGTACGACGACAAGTCGACAAGTCAAAGCAGCAATCAACTTCTTATTACTAATTGTCATAAACAGTCTAAGATAATTCTTAAGACTGTTTTTATCTAGATTGCCAAAATCAAGAAAATATATTAAAATAAAAAAGGAAGTTGTTTCTGTAGCTCAGTAGGATAGAGCGATCGCCTCCTAAGAGTTTTTAAAATTTTTGAACCGATTAAAAAAAACAAAAAGAAATTGAGAAATTTAGATAGATTTTTAACAAAATTCAATTCATTTTAACAATTATATGTTAACATGATATATATGTCCTCGTAGCTCAGCTGGATAGAGCACGGACCTCCTAAGTCCGGTTTGTCGGTGGTTCGAATCCACTCGGGGACGCCATTTATGTAGTAGTGAGGAGTACTAATTATGAAGAAAATGAACGTTATTGTGATTTTCGATAAGAATTTGAACAAAACTTTAATGTGTAAAAGAACTAAAGAACCATATATGGGAATGTATAATTTAGTTGGTGGAAAAATAGAAAAAGAAAATGATGGATTAAATGAGGCATACAGAGAATTAGAGGAAGAAACAAATATCAAAAAAAACGATATTGAATTAATTTACTTTATGAACCTTTCATATATAAAATGGGATAAAGAATTAGAGGTTTATTATGGTGTATTAAATAAAGATGTTACTTTAATTGAAGAAGTAAACAAACTTGAGTGGGTACCTATAAATGATAATTTCTTTGATATGAACAAATATGCCGGTGAGGGTAATATTGGCCACATACTAGAAGAAATTAAAATTGATATGAGTAAATAAATTGGTGTAAATTGCCAATTTTTTATTTTTGTGTTATTAAATATAGCAATTTAAGAGGGATTTTTATTATGAATATAGTTTTTAGTGGACCAAGTGGGTCAGGCAAAGGGACATTAACTGAACTTTTGTTAAAAACTTCAAAATTTAAAAAAATTACAACATGTACTACAAGAAGGCCAAGAGAAAACGAAAAAAATGGTTTTGATTATTATTTTTTAGATGAAGAAACATTATCATGCTTCAACTGATCCGTCATTTAAAGGAATTAAAAAATTAGAAAAAGAAGATTCAGAGTATGCAAGTTTAATTGCAGATGAACTAATTAGAAATACATACCGAGTTTTATTGACAAGAGGAATAAAGGGATGTTATGTATATTGTGTAGATGAGGATTTAAATAATTATTATAAAAAATTAATAAACCAGTTAAAATAGCAAAACGACTTTTTTGTAAATCGTTTTTATGTTATGATGAATATATCAAAGAAACTTGCATAAAATAAAAATGGAACATTCAATAGTCGCATGTTGAGTGTAGCCGTAAATAGGTTCCACCTAAATCTGTGCTAGAGTTAGGTGGTTTTCTTTTATATTAAAACTATAAATAGTGAGAATAATAAAAGAATATAGATAGCAGATGGCTTGTAATTTAAATTCATTTATATTATAATGGTAACGTTAATAGAAATGTTCATGTAGCTCAGTTGGATAGAGTGTTGCCCTCCGAAGGCAAAGGTCGCAGGTTCAACTCCTGTCATGAACACCAGTTGTTTATAATCTCGAATATGTCGAGTTATAATAAAGGAGCAGAGCTCTTTTTTATTAGGAGGTCTTATGCAAAATTTGATAATCGCATTGATGAATCAATTTGGATATATTGGAATTCTATTTTTAATTGCATTTGAAAATATTTTTCCACCAATCCCTTCAGAAGTCATTTTAACCTTTGGAGGATTCATGACTACGTATACTAAAATGACAATACTTGGAGTCGTGGTATGGTCAACAATTGGATCGATTCTAGGTGGAATGGTTCTTTATGGAATAGGAAGATGGTTGGATAAAGAAAAAATGTTCAAAATAGTAGAAGGACCAATTGGAAGAGGTCTTCATCTAAATAAACAAGATATCGAGAAGTCAGAAAATTGGTTTCAACGAAAAGGGACAATAACCGTTTTTCTTTGCCGATTTATTCCTATACTCAGAAGCTTAATTTCTATTCCAGCAGGAATGGTAAAAATGCCAATTCATCTTTTTTTAGTTTTGACAACACTAGGAACAGCAATTTGGAATACTGTTTTAGTCTGTGTAGGAAGCATCATGGGAGAACATTGGCTTGATGTAGTAACATTTATAAAAAACTATTCACTAATTTGCATATTAATATTATTAATTGCAACGATAATGATTATATTTATTTTTTAGGTAAATTTTTTACTTAACTTCCCATTTTCCCTCTTCCGAGAACTTAATTCTGAA
>CAZJKO010000010.1:0-16451 GCA_964546995.1 uncultured Muribaculaceae bacterium
CCCCCCCCCCGCACGCAATATTCAAGACCTGTTTTCATACTTGATCACTTCCTATCATTACCTAAAATATATCATAAACAAAAGAAAAAGACAAGAAAAACAACCAAAGTGAATCATTTCACCAAAATCTTTTGATTCAAAGATTGGGACAATTCATCTTGAACATAATCTTGTTTTTCAAAAAAGGAAAAGAAAGAAACCTCTTCCATCACCTGATCATACAAAGCTTGATTTTGCTTAGAATCGATCTTTTGAAGTTGTTCCAAACACCTCTTTTTTCTCTTTAAAAAATAATCGTTATCCCTCTTCTTCCCATCGTCATCATAAACGTGCTTTAAAAGCGGAAATTCATTCATAAGGGAAGGAAAACGAGATAGTAACTGATCCACCATTAAATCTAAAGAATGGGCACCACTTGGAAAAAGAAAAATAGCATCGTCAAGGGAAATAGAATTACTTGGAACAGTCTCGTGAAAAATCCATTTCGATGTTTGTTCCTGAGCATAACTACTAGCATCCCGTTCAATTAGAAAAGAATCGTAATTATTCAAATAAAAATTATAAGGAAAAAACTGCTGGACTAACGTCTCTTCTATAAACCGAAACCTCGTTAACAAAAATCGTTCCTCATAGATCATTTGCCACTGCATAGCATGACGAATTTCATGAAACAAAGTATCCATAAGATCTGAAATAGCATAGTTTGAAATATCCAACAATTTTTTATTTAACACAATATCATGAGTTTTGCTACAACGACCAAATCCATCGATATCACGAAAACGAATAGAAACGTACACGCCATTTTCTTTCGCAAAAGAAATACCATAACACTGAATAAATTGTTCCAAATCGATCGAATGATATTGCCCATCCAAATGATGAAAGATATCATCACAAAAAGAAAATGGAATAAAATAAGGATTGTATTCATGGAACAAAGGATCGATCAAAGAAAAATCATCATCACAAGATAACTTCTTATTCATATTAAACGAGAAAGAACGATCAGCGTCTTCCAAACAAGAAGCAAGTTCAACCTTCATCATATGACCATACTCTTCCTCATAATAACGATAAAGTTGCTCTAATTCGTCACAAGATGGATTCTTTTCCAATTGATAAAGTCGTTCGATCTTTTGAGAAAGACACGGATTCTTTTCTAATTCAAAACAAGAAATAAAAGCAAGCTCCAATCCCCTTGTAAAGAGTAAAAGAACATCACGCTCATCCTTCTTTAACAAAGTAGTAAGAGAAGAAAAATCACGATAAAATGCATCTTGCTTGATAATAGAATCAAAAGAATAATTCATAAAAATCCCCCTCTAAAAAAATTATTATACTAATGGAGGAATAAAAAGTAAATAAAAAAGAATAGGCATATAATGAACTATAGGTATTCATAACACACCAAAATACTTCTTTCGAATACTCTATACTAGATAATAAATAAAGGAGTGGATAATATGTTAAATAACAACAATACCAATCAAACAGTAGATCATGAAAATTGTTGCTTTATTCCTATCTTAAAAGTCATCGATGTCCTACAACGAAATGCCGAAAAAATCGACAACTTAGACGCTGGATGTGATCGACCATTCTTAGGAAATTGTGGTAATGTCGCATGTTTTAATACAAGACCAATTCAATTCTATACATGTAATAATACCTTATTTGATATTACTTACTTAGATAACGGTGTAAGTCGTACCAGTAATGTATTTAGAATTGAAAAAATAGAAGGTTGCTGTGTAACTTGTCGCATTCTACAAACAGATCCATCAAGTACGGATCCAAATAGACCATATCTCAATACAGATCAATTTGTAACAATCAACCTAAGATGCGTCGGAGCCATTCAATGCTTACCAGATGTCATCATTGACTGTTTATAGAAAGGAGAATGAATATGTGTAATCAACCAATAGAAAAAGAAGAAAGATGCGAATTATCATGTAATTGTCTAGCTGAAACATTAGAAAAAATCATTAAACTACAAAATCGAAAAGAACAATTACAAGACTTAGAAGGTTGTGATAAACCATTCTTAGGACCATGTCCTTCTGTTGCATGTTTCAACACAAGACCAATCCAGTTCTACACTTGCCCAGACAACAATCTATGGACATTCCCATTCTTGTTAAATGGCACAAGTGGTGTATCGAATCTATTCCGTGTTGAAAGTATCGATGGTTGCTGTGTAACTTGTCGCTTACTAACAGCAAATCCGAACACATCTCAACCAGATGTACCATATGTTGCAACAGATTCATTTTGTACCATCAATCTAAACTGTGTTGGCGCAATGAAATGTTTCCAAGATACCTTTGTTCCATGCATCTAAAAAGGTCGCTTCAAAGCGATCTTTTTCATTTATCGAACACTTCCTGTTAGAAAAACAGAAGAACATGTTTACAATATATATAGATCTAACTATTTAGAAAGGAGCAAATAATGCTAGATGAAAAGAATATACAAATGATCGAAGAAATAAAAGAGATCGTGATAAAAAGTAGAAAGAAAATAGCTTATGAAATAAACAATGAAATGTTAATTGCCTATTGGAATATTGGGAGAATTATTGTTGAAAACGAACAAAACGGTAATATCAAAGCCGAATATGGTAAACAAATAATGAAAGAAATATCCAAAGAATTAAGGAAAACATTAGGGACAGGTTTTTCAGTATCAAATCTACAATATATGCGTAGATTTTATTTAACATATCAAAAACAACAGACACTGTCTACTAAATTGAGTTGGTCGCATTATTGTGAACTACTAAGTATTAAAGACGATGATGAAAGACACTTTTATGAAAAAGAGTGCATCAATTCAAACTGGAGTGTTAGAGAGCTAAAAAGACAATTAGAAACTTCATTATTTGAAAGATTGTTGTTATCTGAGGGAAAAAATAATAAAGAAAAGGTTTATGAATTATCGAAAGTAGGACAAACATTAACCAAACCAAACGACATATTAAAAGAACCCTATGTCTTTGAATTTTTAGGAATGAAAGAGAAAAAAACAATGTTAGAAAGAGATTTAGAAAGAAAATTAGTCCGCCATATGGAAGAATTTTTACTCGAATTAGGGAAAGGGTTTATGTTTGTTGGAACAGAACAAAGAATTACTCTTGGAAATACACATTACTATGTAGATATGGTTTTCTATAATAAAATATTAAAATGCTATGTTCTAATCGATCTAAAAATAGGCGGAATGAAACCAGAATATATCGGTCAAATGAATATGTATTTAAATTATTATAACGAAGAAATGAATGATGAATTTGATAATAAACCAATCGGTATTATACTTTGTAAAAGGAAAAAAGAAGTTGCCATGGAATATGCCTTAGGTGGATTAGAAAATCATATTTTTGCCAAAACATACACTTATTATATTCCTCGAAAAGAAGAACTAATCCATGAAATAGAAAAGATTTTAAACTAAAAAAATCGCTTAAAAGCGACTTTTTATTTGAAATGAAACAATAGAAGAAAGAGGTATTTTATCATTATCTAACGTCAAAAGATAATCCTCTCCTAACTTAGCAACCCTAGTTTCATAAACACGATCTTTCGTCTCAATGGAAACATCTTTTGTATAAACATATTTATTAGAACGAAAAAACGATTGTATCTGCTCCAAAACATTAACTTCTTCTTTTTCTTCATGCAAAGGAGGAAAATCTTGATACATCGAATAGTATACTTTTTCATTATTCGTAACAAGCCTTGCTCCATCATTTTGAAAGATTTTAGGTAACTTCTTATTCACGTTATCATCTCCTATGTTATTCTATGTATTTCTTATACTAAAATTGCCTAACTTTGTTCATAATAACAAAAAAGGAGAAAAATAAAATGAAGAAAAAAATAATCATAGATAAACCTCTTTTTCTACTACTACTTCTCTTTGCTTTCGTAAGTATCATCACCATCAAAAGTGCTATGACTTATTTATCTCAAGACTTAGGAAATCTCGCCTTAAAACAAATCGTATGGTACACAATAGGATTTGCACTTATCTTTTTGATCATACAAGTAAAAAACGAACGCATTTATAAAACAGTATGGTACTTATACATAA
The DNA here is from genome assembly GCA_964546995.1 of uncultured Muribaculaceae bacterium. Taxonomy (GTDB): domain Bacteria; phylum Bacillota_I; class Bacilli_A; order RF39; family UBA660; genus CAZJKO01. The sequence continues at coordinate 4,099 of CAZJKO010000010.1, forward strand.
CCCTAAACATTTTACTAGCTTTACTTCTTTTCATAGCAGAACCCATCAACAATAGTAAATGTTGGTTCATCTTTCCGGGAATTGGTAGTTTTCAACCCAGCGAATTCATGAAAATAGTACTCATACTAACACTTGGTATCATGATTCAAAAGTTTAAAACCAAATATAAAAATCCAACAGTAAAAGAAGAATTTCTGTTTCTAATAAGAACCCTAATAGTTCTATTAGTCCCTAGCATATTGACTTTTTTAGAACCTGATACAGGAGCTGTAATGATCTATTTTTTCATCTATATAACGATGATGTTCCTATCTGGTATTAGAGCTCGTTGGTTCGTAATAGGAATAACAACAATAATAACAATATTGGTCGTGTTATTTAGCTTATATTATTTTAAAAAAGACGTATTTATCGATCTTGTCGGAACAGATTTATTCTATCGCATAGATCGCTTATTCGATTGGAAAGAAGGAACAGGTTTTCAATTAGAGAATGCCAAAGCAGCAATCGGCTCATCGGGAATATTAGGCCACGGTTTCAACAAAACCCCAATCTATTTTCCAGAATCCGCAACAGATTTTATTTTTGCTGTATTTGCATCAAACTTTGGTTTTCTTGCATCAGCACTTCTCATAGTTTCTTTTTTCTATTTTGATTATCGCATTCTTACTTTAAGAGAACAAAAGAAAAACAAAGCATCAAACTACATCTTAGCAGGAATAGTAGCCATGCTTCTTTTTCAACAAATTCAAAATATTGGAATGACCCTAGGACTTCTCCCCATCATGGGAATTACTCTTCCCTTTATCAGTTATGGAGGAAGTAGTCTATTTTCCTACATGATCATGATGGGAATTGTCCTAAACTGTAAACAAGAAGAGTAATAAAAAATTCCTTACTCTTTTTTATTTATCAATGACAACGACAGCACGGGCAGAACAACCTGTAGACGTTGTCGTATTATCAAGTATAGAACCAGAACAAAATATAGACATTGCATGTGTTGAACTAGAAGAATTGGCCGACATCGTCCAATATTGTTGCTTTATTCCACTAACCGTTCCACCATATGATCCACTATCTTTCAAATAATTATTCATCCACAAGGGACAAGAATTGACGGCATCACTACATCCCAAAGCAATTGCTTCTTGCACAGTAATCATTCTTGCTTTTCCTGTTCGACTTGGCAAAGTATATGTGTTTACTGTACATTCTGTAGAACTACATCCCGTAAATGCATCTGTCTTAAAGGTTGTAGTCCCAAGCGTGTACGTTTGATCTTTTACATTTGTCCAATTCGCTGTCACATTCTCCAAAGCAAATAAAGCTGTAAGAGGACCTTTCGTATTATCATAAGCCGTAGCATACCACTCAATAGAGTCAATCGTATTCTCTCGTTGTTGCATCGTTAATGTATCTCCATTATCACTAATCACATGAAAGTATTTTTCTTCTTCTTTATTTACTTTGTATTTTACAATAGTCCCTACTTCATAAGTCTCGGGTGGCGTAATTTCTATACATTTCTCCTCTTCTCCTGTTATGCAATTACTAGAATCATATTGGTACACAGCAACAATATTGCTCGGTTTGCTTTGTACCGCTTCTATCCTTACCTTTCCCTTAAATACTTGTCCACTGGCTTCACTCGTTACATTTTCATCTAACCATAATCTTAAATCGTAAGTATTCGTACTACCTCCATTGATTTTACCACTATCTAAGATTCTAGTGTTGTTATCTTCAATAGTCGATAAAAGAGCTGTTGTCTTTTCTCCATTCTTATCTAATTGATATTTGACTTTACTATTTGCAATTCGCTCTTCTCCTCCATCAAGAGTATCGTCATCTAAATAGATCGTATATTCACTTGCCATACTTCCTTCATTCTTTAAGGTAAAATGATATGGATCTGTCATCTCTCCATCTTCATCTAACATAGGTATAGCATTTTCTTGATTAATTCCGACACTACTTTCATCTTCCAACGTCAAAGCAAGATTTCCTACTCTTAATGTATTCGTTTTCGTTGCTTCTATTGTCAAAGTAAACCATGCATAACTTGCTCCTATGACAATTAAGATAACAGCAATAATACTAATAATGATCGGAATAATTCTTTTCTTCTCTTTCATTCTTACACCTCTACTCTAATACTGATTATAGTATAATTTTTATTTAAGCAACTATTTTGTCGACTTTCTAGATAAAACGACAACAAAAAATACAAGATAACTCTATCCTGTATTTTGACACAACAAAGAAGTAACAGTATTTACTTGTCTAGTAAGTTGCCCCCCTAGAATTAAGGATATACCCAAATATACCTAAAATAATATGATCTACAAATTATAATAAGAGATTGTTCTAATTAGATGAAACTATATTGTTAAACTTTAATTAAGCCTATAACATCATATCCATTTTCTTTAATGTATTTATTAATTTCACAAATTTGATCCTCATTAAGTTCATTATAAAAAGGATGATTATTTAATTTGGAATAATGTTTTAAAAAAATAACCTTTAAATCTCCAAAATCTGACTTATATATCCAACCCATCTTATATTTATCTACTTCACTTGAAACTCTAGTTGTATATATTACTTTTTTATCATTTAATCTTTTTATATAATCATCATATTCATTCTTAGGAAAACTAATATAGTCTTGCATAAAGTACACCTCTATCTATAATTATTCTTTATTATTCTTATCGATTACATCTATAAATTCTGTAATGTATTTACTATTAAAATTTTTTTTATTAAAAGCTATTCCAATTTGTCTTGATGGTATCTGATAGTCTAGTTTTAATTCAAATAGTTCTCCTTTCTCTAACTCATTCAAAATGTGATTTCTATTTATAAATCCAATTCCTAGTCCTGCTTTTACAAAGGATAAAACTAAATCATAACTTTCTAATTCATAACTATCATTTAATACTATTTTATTTTTTTTACATATAGAGTTTAAAAACTTTCTTGAAGATGACACATCAGATTGTAGAACTAGTGGAAGATTAGCTAAATCTGTAATACTAATTTTCTTTCCTTTTAAATCACTATAGAAATTTGAATTTGCTACAAATACATCTTGTGTAGTTTCAATAATCTTATAATCTAAATTTTCATCTATTTGTACAGGCATATTAAATAATACCAAATCTAATATATTATCATGCAATTTATTTAAAAGTTCAGTTGTTATTCCCCTAATTATTTCTATTTTTATATTCGGATATTTTTCTTTAAAAACTTTAAATCCCTCTAAAGCATTATGCTTTAATAAAGTAGTACCTCCACCAATTCTTATTGTTTTTATTTCTTTGGAATCAAATTCATCTAATAATCTTTTACAATTATTTAAACATTCTATACTATTTTTTATGTTTTGAAACAATTCTTCTCCAGCACTGGTTAATTCCATACCTCTAGATGTTCTGTAAAATAAAGTTATATTTAGTTCACTTTCTAATTTTTTTATCGTTTGAGTTATAGCGGGTTGTGAAATAAGCAATATTTCAGATGCTTTGGTAATATTTTTGGTTTTGGCAACGTAATAAAATACTTTGTATAACTCGAAATTTATATTTTCCACGATATAATCACCTCTTATATCAGACATTAAATATTTACATTTCAATTATATCACTTTGTGAAGTATAATGCAATTAAAGAGGTGATAATAATGTTAATTACAATAACAGGAGCATCTGGAAGTGGAAAAAGTTCTATTTCAGAATTCCTATGCTCGTTAGATAAAAATATTGTTCATTTAAATATTGATACAGTTGGACATAAAGTATTAGAAATGCCAGAAATAAGAAAAGTTGTTTCTGAAAAGTTTAATTTAAATATAAAAGAAGATAAAATAAATAGAAAAGAATTAGGTGATTTAGTTTTTAATAATCACCAAAACATGAAGCAACTATCAGACATTACTTGGGACGTTATGGAAAATATAATCGATAATTTTATAAAAGAAAATAAAGATAAAATAATAATCCTTGATTGGATACTTATGCCAAAAACAAAATATTTTAATGTTTCAAATATTAATATTTTAGTACAATCAGATTTCAACACGAGAATGCAAAGAGCAACTCGAAGAGATGAAATAGATGAAAGTGCATTTAGAGAAAGAGAACAAGCCACATTAGATTTTACTAGAAATGATTTCGATTACATTATAGAAAACTATGATATTAAACAAACGAGAAAAGAAGTGAAAAAAATTTATGATGAGAGTATTATATCCAGGTAGTTTTGATCCTATAACAAAAGGACACATGAATATTGTCGATCAAGCCACACAACTTTTTGATGAAGTAATTATAGCAGTTTTGCAAAATCCAATTAAAAAGAGTTCTTTTTTCACATTGAAAGAACGATTAGAAATATTAAACAAATTATATTGTAATAATCCTAAAGTCCAAATAATAATTAGCACTAGTACAGCAACTGATTTAGCACTAGAATATAAATGTAAAGCAATAATAAGAGGAATTAGAAGTATAAAGGATTTTGAATATGAAAAAGAGCTTGCACAAATAAACAAAGATATAAGTGATGATAAAGTAAATACATTATGTTTATTTGCTGATCAGAGATTACAAACTGTATCATCAAGTGTTGTTAAAGAAATATTTTATTTAAATAAAAATATTTCAAAATATGTCGATCCTATAGTAGAGGAAAAAATGATTTTAAAAGGAGAGCAAAATAAATGATTTTAAAAATATTAGGGAGTGTTTCTCCATATCCAAAAGCAGATAAAAATTGTGTTGGATATATAATTTACGATACCGATAGTAACCAAAAGATTTTAATAGATTGTGGCAATGGTATAACAAGATTAATGAAATTCCCAAACGATTTAGAAGATTTAACTATTATAATTAGTCATTTACATAAGGATCACTATGCTGATTTAAGTGCTATTGCATATGCCAGTTATGTCTACCATAATTTAGGTCTATTAAATAATAAAGTTAAGGTTTATATTCCAAATAGCAAAGATTTAGAAGACTATCATTATTTGATAAACTATGGTACAGAAAACTATATGGATTTTTATATATATGATGAAAAAACTAATTTAAATATCAATGGCATAAATGTTTCTTTTTATCAAACACAACACAATATAAAGACTTTTGCTATGAATATAATTAAAGGAAACATAAAATTATCCTATTCAGCCGATACTGGATTTAATGAAAACATCTCATTATTTTTTCAAAATGCCGATATATTAATATGTGAATCAAGTTTTTTAAAATATCAAAAAAATGGTAATACAAACCATCTAAGTGCGGAAGAAGCTGCAATAATAGCTAAAGAAAGCAATGTTAAAAAACTAATTTTAAATCATTTTTGGCCAGAGATTGATAAATTAAATTATTTGAATGAGGCAAAAAATATATTTAAAAATGTTGAAATAGCATTAGAAAATAAAGAATATATCCTTTAAAAAAGTTAATAATTTTATAGTAACAGGATATGGGAATGCACCACGAAAATTAAAATTCCTTATAAATAAAGGACTTTTAGCATTCTTTGTTGCACCACCAACAATTTTTGCACTTGCAAAATAAACTATTTTCTAATGTTTTTCAGTTGATTTTTTATAAAATCACGTATTATTCTCCTTGATTACAAGGATTTTTCATCAACTATTTTTAAACTACTAGAGCAAATCAATTTATATTTTGGGTATATCCTTTATTCTGCCCCCCACATGGATTTTTTCACTAGTAACATCCCGATCACTTTTTTCTATCATTACCAAAAGTTTATCATACACTTCTACAAAAGACAAATGTTTTTTAAACTTCTTTTTTCGCTTTTTTCTTTCTTCTTTTAGAAGAAGTATCTTGCTTCATCACTGTTTCATATACTCGTTTTAATTCATGTCCCACTTGATGGATATCTCTCGATTTCGCTACTTCATATCCCTCTTCAACTAATGAAGGAAGCTTTCCTTCTAAAATAGCAACAATCTTTTTCTCAAAATCATCGACATCTTTGGCTTTATATACATTCTTTCCATCTTCCAACCACTCTTCAAAAACAGGAATATCCCGAATGATTGCTTTCTGTTTCATGGCACAAGCTTCCATAATTGGAATTCCTTCCGTCTCTTCTAACGTTGGGAAAATGTATAAATCAGCACCAGAAAAGGCTCCTCGAATCACATCAGGTTCTACATATCCTGCAAATGTTAAATTAGGAAGTTCTGTCTTCACCGCCTCCCGAATTTTATTAGGAACCGTATAAAGAGGAGTATAACCAAACCAAATAAACTTGTACTGTGGAAGTCTCTTTGCAAGTTCCACAAAATCTAAAATTCCCTTTCGCTCTAAATATAAACCAATTGCCATCACCACTTTATCTTTTTTCCCATAGTGATAAGTTTTTCGAAATTGTTTTCCTGCTTCATAGGAAGGCTTAAAAAATGCTAGTTCAATTCCATTCGAAATAGCTTCGATAGGTCTTTTAATCCCATACCCTTCGAGTAATCTCTTAGAGTAAGGTGTCGGAGTCACAATGTAATCTCCTAAATTGTAACAAGTAACGAGCCATTTTTTAAAAATTGGAGCAACCTGATTCGATAAAACAAACGAATTCCTAAAATCTTCTTCCGTCGAATGAGCATGATAGACAACTTTTTTTCCATTCTTTTTAGCAACTTTAGCAAGAGCAAAAGATTTAGGTCCATACGTATTAATATGCACGATATCATAGTCATCATCAGGATCTAACGTATAAGGAATGCCAACCGATTCTAAGGCTTTCATCTGATGTTTAATGGCTTTTCCTAGTCCCGATTTTGAAAATGCTCTTTCATATTCAGTATAAAGTAATACTTTCACATTATTTCCTCTTTTCTTTTTTTATATAAGTGATTTCCGAACAAATACTTCTACATTTTGATTAAGATATAAATCGATAGTTCCAGGATTAACTACCTTAACAAAACCAAGTCCATTCATAACCAAATCTTCATGGTACTTCATCTCAAAAGTACGCTTATTCAAATGTTTCAAATCATCGTGTTTGGAAGAATTACGTCGTTCTACTTTGATATCATTCGATAAAAACAAGGTAAAACTGTTCTTCTCACCTTCGACATAATCGATTCGAGCAAGATTCTCGATAATAAGACATTGTCCTTTTTTAATTTGATAAGTCTTTGGTTTGATCTCTTTCTTTGGATTTAACTTCTTAAGCATCGCTTCACTGACATAATTCACAATACTTCCTCGATCCACAAGACCAGGCGTATCGATAAGGGTCAAATGTTCATCCAGTTCAATCGTAATTTTATTTAATGTTGTACTAGGAAGAGGGGAAATGGTAAGTTCATTTGGATTGTCAGAATAATGACGTAACAATTGATTGATTAACGTACTTTTTCCCACATTGGTATGTCCGATTACATAGACATTTTTACTCGTTTGATAAAACTTAATCTTACGGAGTAATGTATCGATCTCATAATTCTTATTGGCACTAATAATAACGACATCTAAAAAATCATAAGGAAGATCTTTGATATAAGAAAGAATCTTTTCATCCTTTACCGATTTAGGAAGGACATCTCGTTTATTTAAAACAAGAATCATTTTATTCGGAATATACGCTCGAATATAACTCATATCTTTTTCTAAATTCCATAAATCAGAAAGATATAGTACTAAATCTTTCGTTTTCCCAACACTCTTCAAAATATCGATATACTCTTCATTGGACTTTGTAACAACTTGATATTCCCCATAATTCTTTAACCGAAAACATCGTTGACAAAGTTGATTTTCTAAACTCGTCGTATAACCAATCTGTCTCATATTTTCTTCTTGAAGTAGAACACCACATCCACTACAGTACTTCTCATTCATCGTATTTCCCCCTTTCCAAAACATGTATCTTTCGAAAATACGTTAAAAGAATCTTTTCAAAAAAACGATTAATACTTGTCACTTTTAAATCTTTTTTTCCTAAAGGATCCACTAAAATTGTCATTGCTCCAAAACGATTTCCAGCTTTGACATCCGTCATAATTTGATCACCAATCATGACCATTTCAAAAGAAGAAAAAGCATACTTTTTACTTATTTTTTTAAGAACTCGACAAGAAGGTTTCATTGCCCAACTAAATACTTCAACCCCTAGTTGTTCTTGGTAAGGTTGAACCCTTTTTTTGGTATTGTTCGAAATAATGACGATCAAAAAATCTTTTTTTAATGCTTGAATCAAACGAACCGTCTTCTCTTCACACATCGACTTCTCAATAATAGAAAGAGTATTATCCAAATCGAAGACCAAACAACGAATTCCTTTTGATTTCAGTTTATCATAGGGAATCGTATGAATATTTTGATAGTAATATGTGGGAATATATTGTTTCATTTTCTCACCTAGTTTTATTATACACCATTTTTCATTAATTGGAAACAGAGTGCCGAACCATCGGTGTCCCATAATCGATTGGTAAAAAGGTATACCCATTAGCTTTACCAAACCGAATAATCGAAACAAGAGCATCTCTCGTTTTATAATTATTTTCAAAGTCGTGCATCAAAACGACATTACTCCGGTCATACCGCAGAGAAGAAACAACCGAAGAATAAACGTCTTCTTTAGTACGAGCATTTCCTGCATCACCACTACCAACATTCCAATCAAAATAATGAAAACCTCGGTTTAACACTTCATTGACTAATACACTCATAATACCAGGACAATACCTTCTACTAACCGTATTGCTACTACCACCAGGAAACCGTATAATCATCGATGTTTCCCCTGTGATCATCCGAACTTTCTCTTGAATTTGGTATAGATCTTGAAAATAAGCATCAACCGAAGAATAAACCAACCCATAATTGTGTGTCGCACTATGTAACGCAATCGTATGACCCTCATCATATGCCCGTTTAATTAAATAATTTAAAGAATCACTCTTATCCAAAACAAAGAATGTAGCTTTAACCCCTTCGTCTTTCAAAATATCCAAAATAGAAGGTGTAATCGTTGCACTAGGGCCATCATCGAAAGTCAGATAAATAATTCCTTTTCCCCTTTCTAAAGACACAACCTCTACTGTTCTAGACACCGAACGAATATTACCACTCTCATCAGAAACAGTATAAGTAAGTGTATAGACACCCTCTTTAGAAGTATCGACATCCCCTTCTATTTTCACTTTACTAGACAAATCAGAATCACAATTATCGAAAACTTGAATCCCTTGCTCTTGATAAGTAGATCCAACCACTTGATAAAGATAAGAAGAACCATTTAAAGTAATCGTAGGAGAAATAACATCTTCTCGTTTAATCTTACGTGACTCAATTTGTACGTTATGACTAGAATCGTGCACTTTATATTTAATCTCATTTAATGCTTCAATACGTTCTACTTTTTCTGTCAAATCACCATCGTATTGATCAACAGCTTGGTACCCTTCCTCCTGATAAGTAGAAGAAGGACATATCGTAACTTCTTTTTCCCCAACTAGCGTAATGATAGGTTTCTCCAAATCGACAACTTCCACTCTTCTTTTTCGTCTAGCATGAAAAAGTCCATGATCCAAATGATAAGTCACAATGTACGTCCCCACTTTATCGGAATTCACTTTTCCCTTTACTTGAACATTCTTTGTTTGATCCCGAAAAGAATAACTTCCCTTATATCCCTTCTCTTCGTATTTCATTTTCCAAGGAATTCGAATTACTTCATTCCCCTTTAATGAAATCTTAGGAACAAAAAAGAAATAGCCCAATACCAAAAGAAAAAGAGAAAAAACAAAACTACATCCTATAATAATCCGTTTTTTATTCATACTTTTCACCAGAGTTTCCAACATAAGTATACCACTTTTAACCATAATTGGTAACAAATTCAAAAATCCATGTCACGAACTTGACATTCATGAAATGGATCGAAACAATCATTCATCACAATTCTTATTTTTCATAAACTCTCTCAAAATTTTAGTAAGTGCTCTTTTTTCAATTCTTGAAACATAGCTACGTGAAATATGTAACTCTTTAGCAATGGCTTTCTGTGTTTGTTCTTCACGAGAATAAAGACCATAACGACGAATTAAAATTTCCCTTTCTCGATCATTTAACACATTCATATATTGATTTAAAAGCTTCACATTATCTTTTAAATGAATTTCATCGACAAAATCTGTTTTCGGAACTTTTAAAATATCGACAATCGTAATTTCATTCCCATCTTTATCAAAACCCACAGATTCATTAATTGAGATATTTTTTAAATTCTTATTATTACTACGAAAATACATTAAAATCTCATTTTCAATACACTTTGCACAATAAGTCGTAAGTCTCGTACCATGCTTGTTGGAAAAAGAATCGATTCCTTTAATAAGACCAATAGTACCAATACTAATTAAATCATCTTGATCGACTGTTCGATGTTCAAATTTCTTTACAATGTGAGCAACCAACCGTAAATTGTGTTCGATTAATTTACTTCGAGCCTCTTTATCCCCTAACTTCACTTTTTCTAAATACAAGTCCTCTTCTTCCTTCGTCAAAGGATCTGGAAATACATTGTTAGAATAACTTGCTGTAAAACAAAATATGTTTCTCAAAAACTCGACAATAGTTAAAAACATATTCTCAACTCCCATTTAATCCTATGTCGAAAAACAAGAAAATTTGTCAAAAAAAAGAATTAAGACATACGTCTCAATTCTTCTTCGATAAGTTCGATATTATGTTGTATTCTAGCATCATTCGCTTTTTTTAGCAGGGCTTTCTTAGCAAATTCATAAGAAAGCGAAATCTCTCCAATTTGAAAATAAGAAACGGATAACAAATCTTCAATCGTTCCATCGTACGTAAAAATTTCATTCATATAAGAATAACGATTTTCTTCTAGTGAAAGCGTCTTAGAAAGAACTTCGACAACGTGATGAAACTGATTGTTTTGATAATAGAAAATAGCAAGCTCTACATAAGCATCTTTTAAATAGGGTGCTTCATCAAGTGCTTTTAAATACCACATTTCTGCTTCCTCTTCCATTCCTTTACCAAGGTAACATCTTGCCATAAATCGCATCGAAGCACATCGTTCATCCTTCCACGTAGCACGTTTTAAACGAAGATGTCGATGAAGTGTCTCAATCGCTTGATCCCATTTTTGATAGTACATGTACTCTCTACCCAAGTAGTGCATATTACGGTCATCTTCACCATCTTCTAAAACGGAAAGTTCAAGAAGTGGTAAATAACTAGAACGCGATTTGGAACGATCCGGATAATGCCTTACCACAATCGAAGAACATAGCGAAACATTCTCTGGACCATCACCTGTATAAGTTAAAACTTCATGAACAGGATATGTCCATTGATAATGATTTCGATCGTGAATCTTTTCAATATAAAAACTAATCTTAGGAACCTCATCTTCTAAATACCAATGATAAAGGTAACGCATTTTATTCGTATTCTTAGACCAATTTTCTTCTAGTAATAGACGAAACCCATTTTCAAAGACTTCATCTAAATCGACACAAATACAAATATCGGCATCAAGTGGAACGTATTCTAGCGACTTATTACGTGCAACATCGAACCTCCATGGTGTAATAATTTCTTGATGAACAATAGCCCCTCGACTCTTCAACTTTTCTACGGTATTATCAGTAGAACCAGTATCTAATACATAAACACCATCTACTTCACTCATTGAATCCATAAAACGATCTACAAACTGTTCCTCATTCTTACAAATTGCATAAACGTATATTTTCATATAACACCCATTTTCCTATGCGGTATCACCAGATGGCCCTGTTGGTCCTGTAGGTCCTGTTGGTCCCAAAGGTAAAACAAAGTTCAACTGAAAATTAGGTGCTGTACCTGTAACGGTCACACTCGGTGTAACTCCAGATGTTACAGTACCAATAGTAAAATTAGGTGTTGCCCCAGCTAATCCTGTAGGTCCAGTTGGTCCAGTTGCTCCTGTAGCCCCAGCCAATCCCGTTGGTCCAGTCGGTCCAGTTGCTCCAGTAGCCCCAGCTAACCCTGTTGGTCCTGTTGGTCCTGTTGGTCCAGTCGCTCCAGTTGCCCCAGCTAATCCTGTAGGTCCCGTTGGTCCTGTTGGCCCTGTTGGTCCCGTTGGTCCGGTTGCTCCTGTAGCCCCAGCTAACCCTGTTGGCCCCGTTGGTCCAGTTGCTCCTGTAGCCCCAGCTAACCCTGTAGGTCCCGTTGGTCCAGTTGCTCCTGTTGCCCCAGCTAACCCTGTTGGCCCCGTTGGTCCAGTTGCTCCTGTTGCCCCAGCTAATCCTGTTGGTCCTGTTGGTC
>CAZJKO010000010.1:16551-27774 GCA_964546995.1 uncultured Muribaculaceae bacterium
CCCGTTGGTCCAGTTGCTCCTGTTGCCCCAGCTAATCCTGTTGGTCCTGTTGGTCCTGTTGGCCCAGCTAATCCCGTTGGTCCAGTTGGCCCCGTTGGTCCAGTTGGCCCCGTTGGTCCTGTTAGTCCTGTAGCCCCAGCTAACCCTGTTGGCCCTGTTGGTCCTGCAGGAATAACAAAATCTAAAAGAACATTTGTATCTGTTCCACTATTCGTAACAGATGCCTCTGTTCCAGGTTCTCCCGTCGTAGTAGAATTAACGGAAATTGTAGCTGCCGCTGGTCCTGTAGGTCCAGTTGGTCCAATAGCACCAGGTATTCCAGGATCTCCTTGAGGTCCCGTTGGTCCAGTCGCTCCATTCATTCCAGCAAAACCTCGGGGTCCCATTGGTCCGGTTGGACCTGTTGGTCCCACCATAGAAGAGCCATTGGAACAAGCAGCAATGATAATTTTATATTTATCATTTGGACATTCTTTTCTTTCGTATTCATTATCATTACATGAATAATTCATTATTTTTCCTCCCTTCTAACATAATTTATGATCAAATTTAAAATTTGAATCAACTTGTGCCTCACATCATCCAATAATTTACAAAAAAAAGAATTATATCTTCTATAATTCTTTCAAAACATCATGACATCTTGGACAAACATCCTGAATCATAATATCTTCATCAAAATAATTCCAGCATCTCTCACATTTCTTTCCTGTTGCTTTTTCTACTCGAACAGAAGAAACACTATATCGATTAGGCAATTCTTCCTGCACAAATTGGACATTAGAAACAATCCACAATTGCTTTAAATAATCTTTTAATTCTTCTAAGACAGTAAAATGCTCTCCTTCAACATGTAGTAAAACCGTTGCTTCGAGTCCTTTCCCAATCAACTTCTCATTTCGTGCTTCTTCTAACGCTTTATATACGTCATCTTTAACTTCGAAGAATAAATCCCATTTATGAAGAATACTTTCACTATCTGGATAGGAAAGAACCGTTGGCATATCTTCTAATTGAACACTTTCTTTCTTTTCCCCCGGAATATAACGATACACCTCTTCACTCGTATAAGGCAGAATTGGTGTCAAAAGTTTAGTAAGTGCCATAACGACTTCATATAACACGGTTTGTACACTTCGTCTTACCAGCGAGTTTTTCTTTTCAATATACAAAATATCTTTCGTAAAATCCAAATAGAAATTAGACAAACTAAGTGCCACAAAATTGTTTACAGCTTTATAAATTTCTTGAAAGTTATATTGATCGTAATAGCTTTTGATTTCTTTCACAAATTCATTTAAGCGAACCATCATGTACTGATCATACGGAAGCATATCTTGATAATCAATTTTATCACGATCAGGATCAAAATCAGAAATATTTCCCAATAAGAAACGATAGGTGTTGCGAATTTTACGATAACTTTCTTTTACTTGGGCAAGCAAATCATCACTGAAACGCACATCCTCCGTAAAGTCGACAGAACTAGCCCAAAGTCTTAAAATGTCAGATCCATGTAACTCGACCATTTTCATAGGATCGACAACATTTCCTAAACTCTTACTCATCTTAAAGCCTTTACCATCCAAGACAAAACCCGTCGATAGCAATTTTTTGTATGGACTTTTTCCCGTATAAGCAACACCACAAATTAAAGAAGAATTAAACCAACCACGATATTGATCGCTTCCCTCTAAATAAATATCGGCAGGATACGGAAGGCCTCTTTCTAAAAGCACCCCAGCGAAACTACTTCCTGAATCGAACCAAACATCCATGATATCTTCTTCTTTACGAAACTCACCATGAGGACTATTTGGATTCGTGTAGCCTTCTGGAAGTAAATCTTTCGCATCTCGTTCAAACCAAACGTTACTTCCATACTCACGGAATAAACGACTTACATGCATCATAACATCGTAATCGACAATTTCACTACCATCTTCGTTATAGAAAATAGGAATAGGAACACCCCAAACTCGTTGTCTTGAAATACACCAATCCCCCCGGTCTTTAATCATATTATAAATACGATTTTTTCCCCATTCTGTATGGAAAGACACTTTTGTATCAAGTTCTTCTAACAATTTAGCGCGAATTTGATCGATGTTACAAAACCATTGTGAAGTAGCTCTAAAAATAATCGGTTTCTTTGTTCTCCAGTCGTGTGGATAAGAGTGGGTAATCCATTTTAACTTCAAAAGAACTCCTAATTCTTCTAATTTTTCTGTCACTTTTTTGTTGGCATCCTCAAAGAATAGTCCTTGAAATTCACCCGATTCTTCTGTCAAAATTCCTTGATCATCGACACCATTGATCATTCCTAAATGATATTCTTTTCCAATATTAAAGTCGTCAACGCCATAGCTCGGTGCAATGTGAACAAGCCCTGTTCCAGCATCTAAGGTAACATGGTATCCCAAAACGACTGGAGATACTCTATCCATAAACACATGACGATAAGTAACCCCCAAAACTTCTTTACCAGAAAAAGAAGATTCGATTTCATATTGCTCAAAACCAAATTCCAAAGTAAGTTGTTCTACCAAATCACTAGCCATAATGTAGTGATGATCGGAAACTTTAACCTTAGAATAAGAAAAATGTTCTCCAACAGCAATCGCTAAATTACCTGGTAATGTCCAAGGTGTCGTCGTCCAAATGACGAGTTCATCCCCTTTATGGATAACATCGTTTCCCTCTTCGACAGGAAAAGAAACAAAGATAGATGGATCCTTCCGATCTTTGTATTCGATCTCTGCTTCCGCTAAAGCAGACTCGCTAGAAGGAGACCAATAGACAGGTTTTAATCCCTTAAAAATCAACCCATCTTGAGCCATTTTAGCAAAAACCTCAATCTGTTTTGCTTCGAATTCTTTTTGAAGTGTAATGTAAGGATGATCAAAGTCCGCTAAAACATTAAGTCGTTTAAAATCAGCCATTTGCTTATTCACTTGTTCTAGGGCATACTCCTGACACAACTTACGAAAATCACTTTTACTCATTTCCTTACGATTGATACCACTATTAGTCACTGCTTGTTCAATCGGAAGCCCATGCGTATCCCAACCTGGAACAAACGTTACATGATAACCTTCCATAATTTTATAACGATTGATAAAATCTTTTAATATCTTTTGAAATGCATGACCTAAGTGAATATTTCCATTTGCATAAGGAGGCCCATCATGTAAAATAAATGGTGTATGCTCCTGATTCTTCTCTAGAGTCTTTTGATAGAGATTCATCTCTTCCCATTGTTCTCTCTGCTTAATTTCATTTTGTCCCAAATTTCCACGCATCGGAAATTCCGTACTTGGCATAAGTAAACTATCTTTATAATCCATATGATTCACCCTTTCTTTTAAAAACAAAAAAAATCCATCCTCTCAAAGGACGAATTGAAATCGCGGTACCACCTTCGTTTATGAAATATATTTCATACCCTCAAGACTATAACGCATCACCGAACTTATCTTATCCATAAGACACACTTGGAAGTGATACAAGAAAAGCATTTTTATCTTATTCCACCAACCTAAGACTCTCTTTAAAAAATCATCTTTTCTACGTCTTCCGCACTTGTTTTTACATGTTTAACTATATCATACCCTATGAAAAAAAACAAGAAAAAAGAAGCACAATTACTTCTATTCTAGTACAATATCATCAATTTCATCGATAACGGCTGCCTGTTGTTCAACCGCAAGCCGAATTTTCCGTTTAAAGATTTTCATATTTCGCTCGAGCATTTCTCGCTCCATTTCTATTTTTTCTGCCCGAACCAACGCATCATTAACTATGCGATTGGCATTACTTTTGGCATCTTGAATAATAGAACTTGCTTCTTCCCGAGACATTTTTCGAATATTATCTCCAGCAGTTTGGGCATTGAGCACCGCTTGTTTTAAATTATCTTCCATCAATTCGTATTGTTTCAACTGCATCTTTAATTTTTCGATCTCATCTCGCTGACGTTCTGCTTCCTCGATGAGACCTTTGGTCTGTTCATAAACACTATTTATAAACTGACTAACTTCTCTTCGATTATAGCCATTTGCCTCATAGCTAAATTTTTCCATTGTCTCACCTCTCGGATTTATAAACTAGATACCAACTAAAACACTACCAATTAAAATCGTCTTCGTCCTCTTGCTCTTTATCTTTTGTCTTCCCTTTACTAGGCTTATTATCATCGCTAATTTTACCTTCTACATTGACATTGTTAGGAGTACATAAGAAAATTCCGCCACCTAACTTTTGTAAATCTCCCCCAATTGCATAGAGCGTGCCAGACAAAAAGTCGACGATTCTCTTTGCTTGATCAGGTGTTACCCGTTTCAAATTGACAACAACGGCATTTCTCTGTTTCAAATAATCTGCAATTTGTTGTGATTCAGAATAAGCTCTAGGTTCCAAAAGAATCATTTTATTATTGGAACCATTTTCTTCTTTAAATGCAACTTTACTTACATTGTAATACTCTTCTTCCCCATTTGCTGTTTCAACGATATCTTCATCGTCTTCACCACCAAAAAAACTTTTAAACTTTCCCATGTCTAATTCCTCCCATATTATTCTTATCTACTATAAATTATTGTAACACACTTTTTCGAAAGTTTAAAGAAATTTTGCACAAAAAAAGAAAAATTGTAAAATGCAAATATATCTACAATTTTACTGTATTAACAACGACTTAATTCATCATAATATCGATCACTAAGTTCAGGATAAAGTAAAAAGAATTCATCTATATTAAGACCATTTTTATGCCACCTAATAACTTTTGGTATCAAATCACTATTATCAATAGAAACATTACTTGGTCTTTCAGGATATAAATAAAGCTGAATTTTATTCTGATAAGATAACTTTAACAATTCCTCATAAACATTATCAATATGTCTTTCACTAATTACCTCTTCATCACAATTACTCACAACTTCAGAAGACCAACCTGTTTGATTTTCCAAAAAATTTTTACAAGAAAGCTTATAAATAGAACCATCTGTATTAAATATCTTTTTAAACATTCCTTCTTTTCTCTCAACTAATACAATAGGATTATCACTACTTCCGTTACCAGCGAGAAAATAGTACAAATCACTACCATTCTTGTTCAAAAAAATAGTGGCAATAACCTCTGAGTAAGATGCATATACCCAGTTTTGTTTATGTGTACTTTTATGTCTTTTTATAAGTTTCAAATTTGAAACATGACTTCCATGATATACATATCTCATAAAATTATCCCCTTCAATTATTTACCAATAATTTATATGATTAATTATACGATATATTGAAAAGTAAAACAATTATTTTTCCTTAACTTCTACAGTACATAAGATTTTTTTGCAAGTTTTTTAAAGAAAAAGAATTCAATTTAACAATTTACAAAAAAAAGAAAAAGTAGTTTTATTCTACTTTTTCCCGATGACCTTAAAGGACAACGTCAATACATCTAACCTCTTCACGACGAATTCCAAGGCTATTAATAACAGTATATTTAATAACGAATTGTCCTTCGCGATCTAATACAATGGAAGTTGGATCTGGTGTAATCCTATTTCCATATTTATCGTAGTACATGTAACTAACAGTGATCGAATCTGTAATATCAGAATCGACAAGATCAGAAGCAGTCGCTCCTTCATCTGTGTAAGTACTTCCTACTTTTAATGTAATATCACGATCGTTGGTGATCGTAATCGTTGGTACATCGCTTGTTATTACATTGATCTCTCTATCGATAGAAACACTATGATTAGATTGATCAACAACGGTATAAGTAATAACGAATGTTCCTTCTTGATCTAATACGATAGAAGTTGGATCTGGAGAAATACGAGTTCCACTCTTATCATAATAAGCATATGTGACAGTGATGTTACCTGTAATATCACCATCTAGTTTATCGATAGCAGTTGCTCCTTCGTCAACATAAGTACTCCCAACCTTTAGTGTAATTTCACGATCTTTATTCACTTTAAGAATTGGTGCAGTATCGACAACAGTAACCGTTACATCTAACGTATCTGAATTTCCCGCTTTATCTGTTGCGCTATAGTGACAAACATATCCGTTGCCAGGGACAGTTAAATCAACATCGCATCCTAATTTAGAAACAGTAACATTCTTATCGTACGTATCGGTAGCTGTCGCATCTGGTTGAACAAAAGTTGCATCCTTATCTGCTTCGATTGGTGTTGTTAAGGAATCAGGTGTATGAATAATTGGTGCTGTCTTGTCGATGATAAACGAAACGGACTTATCATTTCCTGCTTTATCAAAGACTTGAATATCATACACACCTTCTTCAGTAGCTTCTAATAAGCTGTATGTGTTACCCACTGCTGTAATCTGTGAGGAGTAAACACGGCCATCTTTCTTGTAGATGACATAATCAAAATTATCTTCTGTAATGACAGGTGTCAAATTCGCTTTTTGATAAGTACCATCTGTAACGCTGATTACTGGATCTACAGAATCAATCGTAAAGGAAATTCGTCTTTCATTGCCTAATTGATCCGTTGCAATAAGTTCATATTCCCCATCGGCACTAATTTTTGTTCCACTCACGAATTTTGCACCATTAAGTGTAGCTTCGTAACCATGGTAATCGGTAACGATTAACGTTATTTCACCATTCGCATAGCCTCCATCAGCAATACCAATCACAGATGGACCTTCTGTATCTGCCACTTGCATAATAAAGCTTTCACTTAAAGAACCAGCTTCGTTAGTAACCGTATAAGTAATACGGTATTCCCCTTGAACGTAAGTATCGATATCGTCTACACTTACAAATTCAGTGTCGCCTAAAGCTTTAAATTCGTACGCCACCAAAGCTTCTACCGGATTTCCGTAGCTATCAGAAATCGTCGTAGCGAAAACTGGCGCTTCGCTTCCAAATTCAACAAATCCGATTTTGATCGCATCGAGATTGAACGATGGAGCATAAATGAGAGGTGCTCCACCTTGTCCAACATTGCTATTGGAATTTGGATTAGAAGCCGTACTACCAGGAATAGTCGTATGATTATTTTCATCGTTGTCCGGATGTAATGTATCATCTTGCGATGTACCACTATTATGGTCAGTACGTTCATTGTCTTGATCTTTGTTGTCGTGATCGATGATAGGATTGTTACCTTCTAACTTACCTTCATCGTCTTGTCGGGTACATGCAATCACGCCTATTAACAGAAGTAATATAAGAACGACTGCAATAACAATACCCTTTTTCTTATCCATAAATAAACCCTCCTTAACGTCTAACTATACTACCATAAAAGAATACCCTCGTCAATTAAATTCGATAACTTTATCGCTAAATTTCGACAAAAAAGATAGTGTTTTTTCACTATCGATAACAAACAATTATTTAAACCACGCACGTTTAATGTCAGCACTACTAGAAAACGGTGCTGGATTCGGCTTTTCGATTGAAACGAGTGTCGGAATACGGAAAGCAGTTCCAAAACAAATAGCATCTCCTGGTGACAACGTCTTTAATTGTTCCACCATTTCACTAGAAACACGAGGAACCATATTTTGAATATAATCCAAATCTTTAGGATGAAGTGTCCTCAAAATGATAAAGTTAGAACACTGAGATATTGCCGTCTCACTAAGCTCAGATGGTCTTTGCGTCACAAGACCCAAAAGAACCCCATATTTTCGTCCTTCTTTAGTAATACGATCAAAAATATTGTAACCCAAAATATCGAGATCAGTATCTTTTTGCACATAACGATGTGCTTCTTCAATGATAATGTGGTAAGGAACACTACCTCGATCCTTACTTTCACTGGCATAGTCGAATAACATCTTCGATAACACTTTGGTAATAACCTTAGCAAGTCGATCATTCACATAATTGATATTGAAATTCACAATTTGACACTTTTGATTTTCTCTATTCATCATAAGCGATGAAATGTAATTAGCACGACTCACCATCTGTGGATAATCAAAGTACACTCTCTCATCCCCACTAGCAAGCGAATGAAGTCTAACTTTTAAAATATTTGCATAATCAAAAACATGATCGCTCTTCAAAATTCCCTCTGAAAGAAGTGCTAAATCGAAAGCTTGTTCCAAATCAGATAAATTGTAAGGAACAAACACCTCCGTATTCATAAGTTCCAATCCCTCAACAATAAATTTCTGAATAAACTCGATAACTCCCTCCATATCTTGCATCTTCCCTGTTTTATCAACATAAAGACACTGTTTAAGAGTTCGAACGTATCCAGGTTGCACAATCTCACTATCGAGATTCAAATCTTTCGTATAAAATTGCGTTAAAACAGCCGTTACTTGATCGCGAATTTTAGAAGAATCATTCCCACTCATCAAAATATCCAATACACATCGTGCAATAATATCGTTTTTATGTTTCGAAACGACAGATTCTTCTCCTTTTAAAATAGGAACTAACCTAAGTGCTTTTTCAATAATCGGAAGTTGCGACACACTAGTTACCCCCAAAAGCAAAGCAAGATCATCGACCCCTAATAACCAAAGAGGAATTCTCAAAATATCGGTATCAGGAAATTTCGTATTCGTCGTAATCGTCTTATAATGAAGCATTGGTGACACTTCATGTAACTTATCAAACGCTTTCGTATACTCACCATAGGCATCAAATAAGAAAATATTAGCACCGACTGGTACATATTCACTAGACGTAAAAACATTCTGAAGAAGTCTTGCAACCGTACAACTCTTTCCACTACCTGTATTTCCTAAAATAGCAAAATGCCCATTAAAGAAAGAATTGATAGGAATGTTAATACGATAATTCTTATAAACATTAGAAAGTCCAAAATAAACTTCACTATTGTCTTTCATCTTCTGATTACCAAGCATCAATTGAAGTTCATTCATTTGAATTAAACGAACTTGCGACTTAAAAGAAGGTTTCTCACGAAATCCTGGAACAAACTGCCCCTCTCTAATTTCCCCAATAATCATAATACTAGCTTCATTATTAGAAATATTGGTTATTTCTCCTATTACTTTATGACCTTCATCTTGAAACACCACATGTAAATGAATCAAATTCACTTGATTATGAATATCGATTTGTAATTTTACTTGAACTGTATTCTGAACAATTCCCTCAATCGTTCCAATCATCAAAAACACCTCTCTATTCTAATCTAATTATATCACAAATAAAAAGAAAAGAAAGATGCATTTAATAGGAAATATCTTTAACGAGACCAAACTGGTATCCTTGCATCTTCATCTCTTGAATAAAATCTTGAAGGGCTTCTAAATTCGCTTTTTGTTTGGGATGTAAAAGATAGATCGCGCCATTATGATATTTCTTAAGCATTTGGTCTAATGCATACTCTTTTGTTTTCTCACCATCCCAATCTAGATAATCGGCACTCCAAAAGAACGATTTATACCCCATATCTTTAACTATCTGAAGTCCTCGATAACTCCACTCTCCCTTTGGATCACGATATACTTTATCCATAGGTCTTCCTACTGCTTCCAAATACATCTGTTCCATACTCAAAATTTCTTCTTTAAATTCCATAAACCCACTAGCATTTGCATAATCACTCATCTTACGATGATGATAAGTATGGTTACCAATCGAATGACCCTTTTCTGCCCACTTTTTCACAAGATCTAAATTGTTCTTCATATAATGTCCACAAAGAAAAATCGTCGCTTTCACATCATTTTGATCCAAAACTTCAACAATCTCTTTCAAATAAGTATCTAAACTTCCTTCATCGAATGTCAAATAAATCGTCTTATCATCAGGACCAAGAAAATAGGCATTATATTTTTTTAATTCCTCTAAATCTCCTCCTCCAGTAGGTCTTTTATAATCCATCTTGTTATTACTCCACCAAGCGTGGGAAGTATTATCGATATCGTCGTACTTCAAAGAATAAGAAAATTCTTTCGGTCGAACAATCACTGTACGTTTACAAGTAGCAGTATTCAAACTACTATCTTTCACCTGATAAATAATTTCGTAAGTACCGACCCTTTTATAATCGACATTACCTGAAACCACAACTTGACTAGACAAATCCCCATCGAACAAATCTTCAGCATGATACCCTGCCTCTTGATAAGGAACCCCCTCTATAATGGTCTCAGGATTATTTCCCTTTAACGTAATGATCGGAGCATCTTTATCTAAAATGACAACATGCCGCTTCACACTTCTCTTAATCCCCAAAAAGTTTCGAGCAGAATAGACGAATTCATAACCATCCTTCACTTTCTGTTTCGAAGTTTTAAAGGAAAGTTCGTGACCAAAAAAAGAAAACGAAACACCAGGTTCCACATAAGTAGATGTACCATCTAGCACAAGAGTTTTATCCCCTTTCATATCGACTCGAATAAATAAATAACTAAGAACCCAAAATAACCATACCAAAAAAACGAGAATCAAAACGAATTTTTTATTCATAACACACCTCTACTAAAGTGTATGAAAGAAAAAGAAGAGCATGAAAAAAGATAAGAAAAGTCTTATCTTTTAAGTCGTCTATTTCGAAATTTCAACGACAGCGCGAACCCCGTAATTCGTTCCATTAGCGTTCCGATAACTGATTCTACCTTCCCCGTTTAACACCAAAGGATAATAGCTATTATTTGCAACAGCCGACATCGTCCAATATCCTGATGTAGAAACATTTTGGGTTCCATGCGTTGGAGCATAATTCGTATAATTACTTAACCATAAAGGACAAGAATCAACTTCTGATGTACAACCAAAATGAGTTAATTCTTGAACCGTAATCATTCGCGCCTTAGCTGTCCTTGTTGCCATAGTATATTGATTCATATTACATACCAAAGTATTCCACACACATCCCGTATAAGGATTATCATGAAATGTTTTAGTACCTGGAGCATAAGATAGATCTAAAACATTCGTCCATCCTGCTGTCGCGCTTTCCAGTGCTGGCAAAGCGGTAACAGGACCACTAGTATTAATCAACCCTGCAGAGTTCCATGCTATTTCATTAATAATATTCTCCCTCTGTTGTAAAGTAAGTCTACCATCATGATCCTTGATGACATAAAAGTATTTTTCTTCCGTATCGTTTACTTTATATTTTACGATTGTACTTGGAGTATACGTTGAAGGCATTGTTTTGATCTCTACACAAGTTTCTTCTTCCCCTGTAATACAACTAGAAGCATTGTACTGATAAACGGAAAGAATATTAGGATTAT
>CAZJKO010000011.1:0-27643 GCA_964546995.1 uncultured Muribaculaceae bacterium
AGGAACGATTATTCAATATCAAGTAAATGATACAGAGTCAAAGTACTTCCATGTGGTAAGTGACAATGGTGATACATTAACGTTACAGCAAAGAGAAAATACGATAACTGCAGTAAAATGGTACGACGAGAAAGATGATATCACGAAGGGACCACTTACTGTATTACCGCTTTTAGAAGATGCGACAGCTTCTTGGACGAATGTCAAAGATCAAACCTATACGATGGGTAAAGATGATATGCTTACAGGATGTGATTTTGATTCTGTGTCTAAAGAACTCAGCTGTACGAGCAATGTGTATACCTTGAATGAGAGAACGGCTAAAGCACGAATGATTACGGTTCAAGAAACATCTAAATTGGGGTGCCAATATATGGTTGAGCGAAGTTGTCCTATATGGATGAACAATTATTTAAACGATGCTACCAATTATGGAGGAACGGAAGAAGGAATCGATTATGCTTATTGGACGATGTCTGGTTTTTCATTATATGAACAATATGCAGCGAGTATTGATTATCGGGGTTATACGGTTGGAAATTTGACGACATTACATTTGTTAGGAGCACGTGCTGTTGTAAAAATTGATAAATAAAGCGTTAGAATCGTTTTAAAAATGATAAAAGCGCTTCTTTTTTTTGGTGTCCTTTCATAAGATAAAAATGAAATAAGAAAGGATGATATAATTATGGAAACACTTAAAGTTTCATCAAAGTCGAACCCTAATTCTGTTGCAGGAGCACTTGCTAATGTTTTTCGGGAAAAAGGTAGTGTCGAAATTCAAGCGATAGGAGCAGGAGCACTAAATCAAGCAATTAAAGCTATTGCGATTGCTAGAGGGTTTGTCGCTCCATCTGGTAAAAACTTGGTCTGTATTCCTGCATTTACGGATATTACGATTGAAGGGGAAGAGAGAACTGCAATTAAATTGATCGTCGAAGCAAAATAATGATTTTTCTAGAAAAAGGACTTGTATTCTTTTTCTTTTTCTTTTATAATAGTAACAAATCCATGATGAGAGACAATAGTAGGGCTACTTTGATAGAGAGTTCGTGGTTGGTGAAAACGAATAAGAAAACCTACTTAATCTACTTTCTAGATGAACCATGCTAAGTGGTTCCGGTCTTACTTTTAGGTCGTTATGTAAATGAGTTAAAAAAAGGATGGTACCGTGCCGTAATATGCACTCCTTTAAGTATCATCTTTTTTCTATTGGAAAGGGTGAAAATATGATCGATATTCGTTTAATTCGCAATCAAAAAGAGGTTGTCATCAACAATTTGAAAAAGAAATTTCAGGAGGAGAAAATTCCTTTGGTCGATGAAATCATCGAACTCGATAAACAAGTTCGAGAACTTAAGGAAAAAGGAGATTTGTTACGTAGTGAACGGAACCAAATTAGTGGCGAGATCGGGTTACTAATGAGAGATGGTAACCGTGCGGAAGCGGACTTAAAGAAAGAGAGAGTTGTGTTAATCAATTCGGAATTAGAAGGGCTTGAAGCAAAGGAAGAAGAAGTTAATGCTCTTATTAAAGAGAAGATGATGGTGATTCCTAATATTATTGATGATTCTGTTCCTGTTGGTAAAGATGATAGTGAGAATGTAGAAATTGAGAAATTTGGAGATCCTTTTGTTCCTGATTACGACATTCCTCACCATGCTGATATTTGTGAAGCATTAGGTGGACTTGATAAAGAAAGTGCGGGAAGAACGAGTGGTAATGGATTCTATTATCTCATTGGCGATATTGCAAGACTTCATGAAGCAATGATTAGTTATGCTAGAGATTTTATGATCGATAAAGGGTTTACTTACTGTATTCCTCCATTTATGATTCGCAGTGATGTGGTAACGGGTGTTATGTCTTTTCAGGAGATGGATGCCATGATGTACAAGATCGAAAATGAGGATTTGTATTTGATTGGTACAAGTGAACATTCGATGATTGGTAAGTTTAAGGGACAATTAATTAAAGAAGAAGAGCTTCCTATTGCGATGACTTCTTATTCGCCTTGTTTTAGAAAAGAAGTGGGTTCTCACGGTTTGGAAGAGAGAGGTCTTTATCGTGTTCATCAATTTGAAAAACAAGAAATGGTCGTTTTATGTAAACCAGATGATGCGATGGATTGGTACAACAAGATGTGGAGTTATACCGTCGAATTCTTTCGAAGTTTAGATGTTCCCGTTAGAACACTTGAATGTTGTTCAGGAGATCTTGCCGATCTTAAAGTAAAGTCTTGTGATGTCGAAGCATGGAGTCCTAGACAGAAGAAATATTTCGAAGTAGGAAGTTGTTCTACTTTGGGGGATGCTCAAGCTAGAAGACTCGGCATTCGAATGAAGACAGAAAAGGGCAATCAATATCTTGCTACACTAAATAATACTGTCGTTGCTACACCTCGTGGGTTAATTGCTGTAATTGAAAATAATTATCAAGAGGATGGTTCTATTTTAATTCCTCAAGTACTTCAACCTTATATGGGTGGATTAGAAGTAATTAAACCAAAGCAGAAATGATAAAAAATGCATATATAATAATTGATAAGGAAAAAAGTTTTATGATTTACGAAATAGGTATGTTATGTAAGCACTTTAAGGGTACTAATTTATTAGAAAAAAATATTTATAAAATTGAAGATTGGGGTGTAAGTGGAACTGATATCAATTCCAATATTGTTACTTATACTGGTGATGGTATTCTTGAAGAGGCTACTAATTTAGTTGTTTATAGTAATATTTTTCAAGAAGGAAAAATGTTTGCTAGAGAATATGAAGATATTTCTTCTGAACTTAGTGATGAAAAGAAAAGAGAATTTGGACAAATACTTAAAGTTCAACCTTTAACTGAAGAAGAAATTAATTTGGTTAATAGTCCAGAATTTGTAAAAGAAAAAAAAGCTAAAGTTTTAGCTAAATTTAAAAACTAAGGTTCAATGTCAAGTCGTGTTGGTGAGATCAAAACATCCATTTATCCGAATAACGAATTCTAGTTTATTGGGCAAATCTTATTTGTGGTTTGTCCTTTTTTTGTTATACTAGAAAGTGTACATCGTGATGATGAAGAGGTGATTAATGTGAAAACGAATTTGCTTACTATACCATACATTGGGAAAAATACGAAGGAAGATCTTATAAAGATTGGTATTACTTGCGTTGAAGATTTGGTGGGGAAAGATGCTGATGATCTTTATTTAAAAGATTGTGATATCAAAGGGTATAAAGAAGACCGATGTCAACTTTACGTTTTTCGGATGGCTATTTATTATGCGGAGCATCCAACTTGTGATAAAAGCACTTTAAAATGGTGGAATTTTAAAGATGAATGAAGAAATTTTAAAGATGAATGAAGAAAAACGATGTTGTTTTTTTTGGTGAATGTGTTATACTATATTTAGAATATAACAATTGTAACAATGGGTGGTGATGGGAAATGAGTCGATTAAAATATTTTTTGAAACGTCTTGTTTCTAATAAAAAAGCATTGGTTCTTACAATTCTTCTTCTTTTTGGAGTTGTTTTTTCCGTTGTTCATTTGAGTTATGCTCTTTTTAGTATCAATACAGAGAAAAAGGGGGCTTTTTCTATTGTCGTAGGGGATTTATACTACGATTATCAGGTATCGGGTCTCGATAGCAATAATCGAATTACGGTTCCTGCTGGTAGTGCTTATACTGTTCATTTTACGGTAGCGAATAACAGTAGTATTCCCATCGATTATAAAATTCTATATCAGTTGATTGGTTTAACTAATGCTCCAGAGGGACTTGAAATTGGTACGATTGGAGTGGAGCAACAGGGGGATGTTTCGTCTTATCCTGCTAATACGACAAAGAATATTTCCGTTTTAATTAAGAATTTTTCGAGTGTTTCGGTGACTCTCCAATTCGGTTTTAAAGCAGGTCTTGTTGGTGTTCCTTTGGAAATCAATGGGATGACGGCCGTAAATACAGCTCTTCCTGGTGGAGAAGCTAGAAATATAACAAGTACAGGATACGATGCTTATGCATATGGGGTGGATGAAAGTTATACTGCTGTTAAGTTTCCAACCTGGACAGAATATGGGGAACAAGATGATACTACATGGCTTACAGGGACAAATCTTGGTCATGGTACATGGATGTTTCATGTCGATATTGCTAAGCATAATAATGAATGCGGGCTTTATCACACTCATCTTTATGCGGTCGATGCTGGTGGAACGCTTGTAAGTTTAGCAGGTACTAATCACAAAATTGATCCATATATTGAAACAGAAGGTTGTATTGGATACAAGTATTTAACTTCGACAGAGTCGAATTTTACAGGTACCCAAGGGTATACACTCAATACGAATAAATATTTAACGAACTTTACTGTAGAGTTCGATGCTAAGCCAACTCAGACGATTACGCTTACGAATGCTGGTAGTTCGACTCCTAACGGCGCTTCTTACAATAAGATTATTCTCTATGAACATCATGGTGGAAATACAGGTAATGCAGGGCTTGGTCTTTCTCTTGGAACAAATGGTGCTATGGCAGTCATTCATAGAACAAATGTTTATGTCAGTGTTCTCAAATATGAAGGAGATCTATCGGCTCGACATCGATATCGACTTTCTGTTTCTAATAATATTCCAAAACTTTATATCGATGGTAAATTAGTTGCAACAGGAGTTCATTATTCTACTTACAATGTCTATATGGTTCCATCGGTTGGTAAAGGTAGTTATGGAGCTTATCAAGGTTTTGCTAACAATTTCGTCTTTTATTCTATTGCAAGATAAAGAAAGTGAAAGTTCTTTATCTTTTTTGTTTTGATGTTTATATACTTGATATTTTTTTGATAACTGCTATAATACATGGTATTCAAAAGGGGATGGTGTAAAATGGATAAAAAGAAGATGCAGCAAAAGAAACTGTTAGATTGCATGAAAAAAGAAATAGAAATTTTGGAGTTTGAAACTAAATTTCCACACTTCGTTAATGCTAAAATCAATACTGTAAAAAATTTGAAAATTAGTGCAAAGGCATTACAATTAGTCGCTCCTTACGTTTTAGTATCTGGTATTTTAGTTCTTCCCTTTGCTTTTTTTGGAAAAACCCCATTTTATGGTGGGGATGAGTGGAAACAGTATTCTCATGTTATGACAGAAGTTGATCATTCAGGAACGGTTCGGCAAGTTCAGCAATACAGTGAATTTGAAAATGAAGATAATCAATTATATTATTATACGAAATGGCAACAGGGTGAAGATGGACAGTATTTTCGTGAAATTCGAACGTATTCTATTAAAGAGAAAACTTATGAGGATGCTATAAAAATGTTGGATCAAGATCATGTTGTACTGGAGAATCTTTTAGGAAAACCCACTTCCATTTTTAAAGAAACAAAATCTCATGTAACTTCTTTGGAATTAGAAAAAGATCCTTTTATGAGTGTTATTGTATATGATATAGATAAAAACGATTATCTTGTTCATAAAGAAACTGTTCAAGAAAATATTGCATACTCTTTATTGTATATTCTGCTCGCTGTTGGTCTATCTACTTCTACTTATATGTTTAGGCGTGTGTTTTCTACTTTTAATTTTTCAAATTCTTTAGAACAAATCAAGAACGATTATCCATCGTTGGATTTAGATTCTATAATGAAAAAATTAGAAATTAGAAAAGACAATTATAAGAGGTTGACGAGGTGATCACTATGTTTAAATTAAAAAATACCGTAGAACAAGGTGGAAAAAAAACTGACTTGAATATAGATCATTCTTTGTTTCATTATATTCGTCCTACTGACAATGATATGTTTTCTAAAATGAGAGGAATCGATTTGCAAGATTTGCTCTATTATTTAGATCGTTACTATTTGGAATTAAGAGAATCTCTTGGATTGGATGAACATTTTACTTTTGGATTAGAATTAGAATTTGAACAAGCTATGTGGGTTCGTATAAAAGAACAACTAAAAGTGCGATTCGTCGATGATGGTTGGAGAATGGTTGAGGACTATTCGCTTTCAGATGGTGCAGAAATTAATTCTCCTATCTTGATCGATACCAGTAAATCATGGAATGATTTAAAGAAAGTGTGTTCTATTGTCGATGATAATGCTATTATTGGGCCTAGTTCTGGTGGACACATTCATATTGGGACACAAGTCATTGGTGGAAAGAAAACTTCTTGGTTACATTTTATTAAACTATGGTCCGTTTATGAAAATATTATTTATCGATTTTGTTATGGAGAATTTTTAGGAGCGCGTCCCAACATTATGCGATATGCACGACCTATGTCGGAAGAACTTTGGCAATTCTATGAAAAAAGTCAAGATGAAAAGCAATTATCTACACAGGATATTATTGATTGTTTTTCTTATACGAGAAATCAAGCATTTAATTTGGACCATGTCAAAAGGGATCAAAGTATACAAGAAAAAAATACGATTGAATTTCGTTGTCCTAATGGAACACTAAATCCTGTCGTATGGCAAAATAATGTCAATTTGTTTACGAAAATATTATTGTATTCGAAAAATTCGCAATTCGATGATGATATTGTTCAGAAAAGAAGAAGTATTAATCAGGATAAGTATTCTGGTTTGATTTGGTATAAGGAAGTATACTTGGAAGAAGCCTTGGAATTATGTGATATGTTGTTCGATAATAATCTTGATAAAGTTTATTTTTTAAAACAGTATTTGAAGTCGTTCGAAGTTAGCGATAAGGAATTGGGTAGAGCGAAGACTTTTACAAAATAACAGTTGAATTTCATTAAAAACAAAATGGATTGAGGATCAAAATTTGACAAATTTTGATCTTTTTGGTAAAATATATACCTGTCACGTGAGATAAGAGGTGTATTTAGATGTTTTACAATGAAATGCAAGCAATAAGAGCGTGCGAAGAGGTTCCCTCGACGATATTTGATTTGATCAAAGAAGGTCATGAGGAACTTGTCGATAAGATTCTTTCTAAAAAAATCGTATCTATTAATACTGTTGATGAAAATGGAAATGATGTTTTATCGAGATTATTAAAGGGGAAATATTATCGTTTAGTTCTTAAACATATGAAGACAAGAGAATGGGATATTAATCATCAAAATAACGATGGTGATACCTTTGCTCATTTACTTGTATCTATTCATTATGTGAATGTACTAGACATTATTAAACAATTAAAAAAGAATAAAAAATTTATGCCAAATATCAAGAATAATAAGGGGGAGAGTATTCTTGACAAATCTATTAACGATCATTACATTTATACAACCGTTAAAATACTTGAAGATGAAAGATTTACGAACATTGACGTTTTGTCGTTCAAAAATCTATATGAAACTTATGTCAAAAGCGATAACTATGGAAAATATACTAAGTTAACGAATTTGGAGATTATCGTAGGTAGTTTGGAAGATAAGAAATTGGTTCCTAAAATGAAACAATTAATGAGTTTTATTAGTAATAATTTGGATATTATTAAAGAAGAAGTTTTAAATAATCATATGGTTAAAATGGATTCGATGATCAATTTCTTATTGGAGGAAAGTAGTGCTTCTTAGGAAGTGCTTTTTTCTTGCTTAAACGTCGTATTTGGGTTATTATAATAAAAGAAATGGAAGTGGTATTTTGTTATTACCTAATTTAAAAGAAGAACGTAGTAGAAACAAGATCGATTATCGTAGAGAAGTGTTTGAACTTGATTCGATGTTTCAAAATTATTTTAGTGGAAAACGTTATTTTTTGAAGACATATGGATGTCAGATGAACGAGCATGATAGTGAGAATATTCGAGCTTTACTAGAAGCGATGGGATTTACTTCTGTCGATGATTATCTTAATGCGGATCTTATTCTTCTCAATACGTGTTCTATTCGAGAAAATGCACACAATAAAGCATTTGGAATGTTGGGGCGCGTTAAACATTTAAAGATGTTACGTCCTGATGTTATGGTGGGACTTTGTGGGTGTATGGCTCAAGAAGAGGGAGTCGTTCAAGAGATTTTATCTAAGTATTCGTTTGTGAATTTTGTCTTTGGAACGCACAATCTTTATCGTCTTCCTGTTTTATTAAAGGATAGTTTCGATCATCAAGAGCAGACGATTGAAGTATTTAGTCGCGAAGGAGATTTATATGAAGGACTTCCCGTAAAGAGAGAAAGTTCCTTTAAGGCTTATGTCAACATTATTTATGGGTGTGATAAGTTTTGTACGTACTGTATTGTTCCTTATACGAGGGGAAAACAGAGAAGTCGTTTGATGGAAGATATTTTGGAAGAAATTCAGGTTTTGATCGATGAAGGGTATCAAGAAGTGACTTTGCTTGGACAAAATGTGAATGCTTATGGGAAAGATTTAGAGTTCGGTTACGGTATGGAAGATTTATTAGAAAAAGTAGCGAAGACAGGAATACCACGAATTCGGTTTGTTACGAGTCATCCTTGGGATTTTACGGATCGAATGATCGAGGTGATTTCTCAGTACTCTAATATTATGCCTAGCATTCATCTTCCTGTACAGTCTGGTAGTGATGCTATTTTAAAATTGATGGGGAGAAGATATACGAAAGATGAATATTTGACTCTTTTTCATAAACTAAAAAAAGCTATTCCGAATTGTGCTATTTCTACGGATATTATCGTAGGGTTTCCCAATGAGACAGAAGAAGATTTTGAACAGACTTTGGATCTTGTTCGAGAATGTCAGTTTGATAATGCGTTTACGTTTATTTATTCTCCACGTGAAGGAACTCCTGCTTCGAAGTTAGACGATAGAATTTCTCTTTCTTGTAAAGAAGAACGGTTACAGACATTAAATAAACTTGTTAATCATTATTTTCTTCTTCATAATCAGAAATTGATTGGGAAGACAGTTCCTGTATTAGTGGAAGGTGTTTCTTCTAAAAAAGATGGAACGTTATTGATGGGGTATACAGATACCAACAAATTAATTAATTTTAAGGGTGATCCTTCCTTGATTGGACAAATTGTTCCTGTTATGGTGACGGATGCTAAAACGTGGAGTTTAGATGGAAAACAAGTCGTGGAATAAGGTGTTAGAAAGGGTCGATTCTCTCGTTTCGGATATTTTAGAGAGCGAACTTTATCTTTCTTATCAAAACATAGCTGATCAATTAGAAAAACATGAGAGGGCAATGTCTTATATAGAACAAATAAAGGCAAAACAAAAAGAGATTGTTTTATCGGAAGCGAGGGAAGAAAATACTGCTTCTTTCGAAAGAGAAGTCCTTTCTCTTCAAAAAGAACTAGAATGTATTCCTCTTTATCAAGAGTATTTAGAAAAACAGAAGGAACTCGATTTTTTGTTTCAATCTCTTAAGGGTTTTTTAGAGGAACATTTGGATCATGTCGTAAGCGACTTTTCGTGAGTCGTTTTTCTTTTCCTCTGACTATTTTTAGGCACAAATCCTTTTTCTTTTGCATACAGTAAAAGTGAGGAGGGATATTATGGCTAGTTTTAAAGAAATTGTAACGAAAGCGGTCATTGGTAAAGGAAAGAAAACGTTTACTAGTACGAATCGTGTAAAAAGCGATCCAGTTCCTGCAACGATATTAGGATGTTGGGTAATCAATCATACCTTCGGTGGATATAAAAATGGTGATAAAATCACGATCGATGGTAGTTACGATGTAAATATTTGGTATTCTTACGATAATGATACCAAGACAGAAGTCGTTCGTACGACAGATCGTTATAGTGAAAGTGTCCATGTTCGAAAACGGGAAGATAGCGATTTGATTACAAATGAAGAAATCATCGTTCGGGGATTAAAACAACCAAGTTGTGTGAAAGTGGAAATCGATGGAAACGAAATTGTCTATACGATTGAAAAAGAACTTGGGATTGAATTAGTAGGAGATACAAAGGTGAAAATAGCAATCGATGAAGAGGAAGAACCATGGGATGATATTTTAGATGATATGGATGATATAGAAAAACAAATTGATGAAGAAGTACATGAAGAAGAATTTTTAGAAGATTAGTGTTAACAAAAAATAGTTGACATGAATATACTTTTCTATTATAATAGGTCATGTAGAAAGAGAGGAAAGAAGATTTATGGCAGTTAAATTGAGACTTACTAGAATGGGTGCTAAAAAGCGTCCAATGTATCGTATTGTAGCAAGCGATTCTAGAACGAAAAGAGATGGAGAATATTTGGAATTAGTTGGAACATACAATCCACTTGTCCAACCAGCAGAGGTTAAAATCGATCAGGAAGTCGCATTAAAATGGTTAAATCAAGGTGCTATTCCTACTGATACCGTACGTAATTTATTCTCTAAAGAAGGTATCATGAAAGCTTTTGCAGAACAAAAGCAAGGTAAATAATATGGATCTTATTTTACTTACGGAAAGTATTGTGAAGGCGCTTGTTCATCATCCTGATATGGTTAGTGTCAAGGAATTTGAAAGTGACGATGAAGATTCCATGTTGATTCAAGTCATCGTTAGTCAGGAAGATATGGGGAGAATTATTGGAAAATCGGGGAAGATTGCCAATGCCATTCGAACTTTGGTGCAAGCTAGTAGTTACATTCACGATAATAAAAAGATTAAGATTAATATTGATAGTTTTTAGAATGAAAAGAGGACTGTTGTCTTCTTTTTGTTTTTCTTTTGGTGAATAATTTGTTGTAGAATGGGGATAAACGTATTATAATATTAGTAGTAAGGTGATTTTATGGAGCAGAGAAAGATACCTTGTCATGTTGGTATTATCATGGATGGTAATGGTCGTTGGGCGAAGGAAAAGGGTTTATCGAGGAGTTTAGGGCATAAAGCTGGTGCAAATAATTTGAAGCAGTTACTTCCTCACATTTTAAAAATTGGGGTAAAATATTTGAGTCTTTATGCTTTTTCTTCCGAAAACTTTAAACGGGATCCTTCCGAAGTGGAATACTTGATGAATTTGTTTATAGAAAATTTTGAAAAGGAGTTTTCTCGTCTTCAAAAAGAGGGAATTCGAATTGTATTTTCAGGGAGGAGAGAACCACTTCGCGAAGATGTACTAAAGGTTATGGATGAGATTACGGAAAAGTCTTCTTGTAACGATAGAGCGACTTTAAACATTTGTCTTAATTATGGTGGACAGGATGAGATTGTCGATATGACCAAGAAAATAGGAGAACGACTTTTGAAAGGGGAGATTCAACTTTCCGATATTACAAAAGAACTTGTGAATTCGTCTCTTTATCAAGATTTGCCACCTTTAGATTACGTGATTCGTACGAGTGGAGAAATGCGCATTAGCAATTTCATGTTGTGGCAATCTTCCTATGCAGAATACTATTTTCCAGAGGTATACTTTCCCGATTTTCATGAAAAAGAATTCGATTTGGCTTTGTCCCTATATCAAAATAGAGATCGACGCTTTGGAGGTGTTAAGAAATGATGATACGAGTTCGTAGTGCTATTATTATGGCGATTATTGCTATTCCATTACTTATCTTAGGTGGAGTTCCTTTTGCTTTTTTTGCTTCCATTTTATCTAGTGCTTCTCTTTATGAACTTTTACATATGCGAGAGAGCAAGAAGCCTTTTCCATTCTTACTTAAGATCTTTGCTTATTTGATGGTATTATTTTTCTGTCTTGGTAACTATCAATCTACGACACTTAGTTATTTACTCGATTATAAAGTTATGTCTTTCTTGATCTTTGCCTTTTTACTTCCGATGGTTTTTATCAATGATAATAAAAAGTACAATCTAAACGATGCTTTATTTTTGATTGGTTCTATTTTATTTATTGGATTATCGTTTAATTTATTTATTTTAATTCGTAATTCTGGTATGGCTTACTTAATTTATCTTTTGCTTATTACGATTGTTACCGATACATTTGCTTTTATTACAGGGAAGTATATTGGCGTTCATAAACTTGCACCGAAGATTTCTCCTAAGAAGACAGTGGAAGGATTCTTTGGGGGAGTTTTGATGGGGACCTTTGTCGCTAGCATGTTTTATTCTTTTGTTATTTCTTCTCACGTTTCTCTCGTTGTTTTAATTTTGATTACATTTATGCTTAGTGTTGTTGGACAGTTAGGTGATTTGGTTTTCTCTAGTATTAAGCGTTACTATGATAAGAAAGACTTTTCTTTGCTTATTCCAGGTCACGGGGGTCTATTAGATCGCTTAGATAGTCTCATCTTTGTCGTTTTAGCATTTATTCTTTGCTTATCTTGGATATAGGAGGGTAGAAAATATGAGCAATTTGTTTTTTCTTGGAAGTTTTAATTTGGGACGTTTTTTGACACAGAATATCCCAACTCTTCTTTGTTTTATATTGGTACTTGGCATTGTGGTTTTGGTTCACGAAACAGGACATTTTCTTTTTGCTAAGTTATGTGGTATTTACGTTTATGAATTTTCGATTGGTATGGGTCCTAAATTATTCCACTATAAGAAAAAGGGTGGAGAGACGGAATACTGTATTCGAATGATTCCTATTGGGGGATTTGTACAGTTAGCTGGGGAAGAAGTAGAAGATGATTCGAAGATTCCTAAAGATCGTAAATTACAAGCAAAGAAACCTTGGCAAAGGTTTTTGACGATGTTTTTTGGAGCAGGGTTTAATTTTCTTTTTGCGATGCTTTTACTTTTTGCAATTGGTCTATTCTATGGTGCTCCTCAGATGGATCCTGTGTTAAATGAAATTGAAGTTGGTTCTAAAGCTTATGAAGCAGGACTTGAAAAGGGAGATCGCATTTTAAAAATTGATGGGAAAACGATAAATACTATCGATGATATTTCTCTTTATCTTACGATTTCTAAACACGATAAACCGACGGAGTTTGTTGTAGAAAAAGCGTCTAAAGAAAAAGTGACTTACGAAATTATGCCGGAAGAAGAGAAACAAGGAGATAGTACTGTTTATCATTATGGAATTGGATTGCAAGCAGAAAAGGAACGAGGGTTGTTTGTTTCTTTGAAATATATGGTTTGTAAAACAGGGGCTTTGTTTAAACAGATGTGGGTTACGATTATGAATTTATTTACTGGTGGAATTAAGGTAAGTCAGTTATCTGGACCTGTTGGTATCTATAATATTGTTGGAGAACAAAGTAAAACAGGTTTTGCGAATATGATGTATTTGGTTGCCTTTTTAAGTATCAATGTGGGATTTATCAATTTGCTTCCTTTCCCTGCTTTCGATGGTGGACGTATTCTCTTTGTTGTGATTGAAAAGATTAAGGGAAGTCCTGTAAAACCGGAGACAGAGAATATGATTCATTCTATTGGATTCTTCTTGTTGATGGCTTTGATGATCTATATTACCTTTAATGATATTCTTCGGTTGTTTTAATAGAAAGATCAAACTATTATGATGTAGTTTGATTTTTTTTATTTCTCTACTTGATATCTTGATTATAGTTTTGCTTTTGTATGATATAATAATATTGATAGGAGGAATGGATATGGTTGCTTGTGTTCTTGTTGAGTTATCGAGTAAGAGCATTGATAAGACATTTGATTATTTGGTTCCTTCTTGTCTTTTGTCTTCGATTCAGGTGGGAAAACGAGTGGTTGTTCCTTTTGGTCATCAGACATTAGAGGGGTTTGTTTTGGAGCTTAAGGAGGAAGCTTCTTCTTTTGATTTAAAAGAAATTATCGATGTGGTCGATCAAGATATTGTTTTAAACCAAGAACTTCTTTCGTTGGGGCGCTTTATGAGTGATGTGACGCTTTCGACATTGATTTCTTGTTATCAAGTGATGTTACCGAAGGCTCTAAAAGCGAAGCGTGGTTTTTCTGTTTTGAAGAAGTACGATACTTATCTTGTATTGAATGAAGAGGTTCCTTCTAAAAATGATGTTCAAAGAAGAATTGTCGATATGGTAAAAGAAAAGGGAAAAGTATTAAAGAAAGAACTCGTTTCTCTTTCTTCTAGTAGTGTTCAAACGCTTCTTAAGAATGGGGTATTGAAGGAAGTAAAAGAGGAAGTATATCGTTATCAGATCGATACTCCTTCTACTATTAAGAAGTATCCTTTGACGGCTATGCAACAAAATGCTGTCGATTGTGTTTTAAATCATGATGGGGCCCATACGTTTTTGCTTCATGGGGTTACGGGTAGTGGTAAGACGGAAGTTTATATGGAGATTATTGAAGAAAAGCTTAAGGAAGGGAAGACAGCCATTGTTTTGGTTCCTGAGATTTCTCTTACTCCACAAATGATCGATCGTTTTCGAAATCGATTTCGTGAGCAGATTGCGGTGTTACATAGTCGTTTATCCGATGGGGAAAAGTACGATGAATGGCGAAGAATCGTTACGGAGGATGTTAAAATTGTCATTGGTGTTCGCAGTGCTATTTTTGCGCCTTTAGAGAATATTGGTGTGATCATTATCGATGAAGAGCATACGTCTTCTTATAAGCAAGAAAATAATCCTAAATATAGTACATTGACGATTGCTAAGAGGCGATCAGAATATCACGATTGTCCCCTTGTTTTAGGTAGTGCTACGCCATCGCTTGAATCTTATGCAAGAGCTTCTAAGGGGGTCTATACTTTAATATCGTTAAAAGAGAGAGTGTTGGATCGTACTCTACCTTCTGTTTCTTTAATCGATATGAACCGTACGATGAAGCGTAGGGGAAATCTTCTCTCTTTCGAATTAGAACAGGCTATCCTCGATCGATTATCCAAGAAAGAACAAGTGATTTTGCTTTTAAATCGACGTGGGTATGCATCGTTTCTTTCGTGTAAAAACTGTGGCTATGTCATGAAGTGTCCTAATTGCGATATTAGTCTTACTTATCACAAAACGAGTTCTACTTTAAGGTGTCACTACTGTGGATATGCGACGAAGCCTGTTACTGTTTGTCCATCGTGTAAGGAAGAAGCCATTACTTCTTTGGGAATTGGAACAGAGCAAGTAGAAGAGGTATTAAAAGAAATGTTTCCTACTGCTTCCATTTTAAGAATGGATCTCGATACGACGACGAAAAAAGGTTCTCATGAAAAAATGATTCGCGCTTTTGGAGAGGGTGAATACGATATTTTGCTAGGAACTCAGATGATTGCTAAAGGACTCGATTTTTCGAATGTGACTTTGGTCGGGGTAATCAATGCCGATACTTCTTTGAATATTCCTGATTTTCGTAGTAGTGAAGTGACGTTTCAACTTCTTAGTCAAGTGGCAGGACGAAGTGGACGTGGGAATAAAAAAGGAGAGGTAATTATTCAAACCTATAATCCTTTCCATTATGCTTTAACGTACGTTCAAAAGCACGACTATTTGGGTTTTTATCAAGAAGAGATGAAACTTCGAAGGCAACTTAAATATCCACCATACTACTATTTGGTTTCTATTAAAGTCATGAGTAAAGATTACGATCTTGCTCGTAATGAAGCTATCTTGACTGCTCGTTTTCTTAAAGATCGTCTTTTTCATACGATTCTGTTGGGTCCTAGTGTGTGTTCTTTGTTTAAAGTCAACAATGTGTATCGGTTTGGCATTGTTTTAAAATACCAAAGGGAAGAAGCTCTATATTCGACGCTTTCCTTACTTCTCGATCACTATAAAGGAAATACGAAAGTAAACATCGATATTGATTTTGATCCAAATCATATTTAAGCGACAAGTTGAGACTTTCTTTTTTTGCTTTCTCTTGTTATAATATAGATAAAAGATAGAGAGTGGGTGGTTTTACGAAAGAATTAGAAGCTGTTTTTAAGAAAAGTACGGTGAAATCGTTTCTTCATTCTGTTTTGACGAATGAGGAGACGATCCATTTAAAATCATCGTTTGCTCCAAATGGAGAAGCCTATGTTACCAATCAAAACTATCTTTTTACGATTATTGAATTTATTGTGAAGTACGCTATTTTGCATAAAGATTTGTATCACATCGACTCTTTTATCGATCAGTTAATGGAGCGATATCATTCTTGTACTTCCTATCCTGCTTTGGTTGTTTCTTTCAATCAATTGTTGATTCGTAGCATTCAAGAAAAACTAGCACTTCCCGATAGTACTTCTTGTGAAAATAAAGAAAAAATCTTAGAATATACTTACCAAGAGTACATTGTGAATGGTTATTTTTTTACGAGTTTTCCAGGATACAAAACAAAGCAAATTTTAGAAGATGGCGTTTATCCTCGAGATTTTTATCCTTTTCCTGAAGAACAAAAAAAGGTTTCGAAAATTCTTTCTCGATATGTATCGAATGAAGAACTTCTCAGTGATCCAACGAATTATTTTATGATTACGGATAGTCCTTATCTTGCTTATTTAGATGCAATTACGTCACCACGATATTTTTCTTATTTGGTTTGTTTTAATTCGTACATGAAGAAAGATTTATACGACTATAATGCGTTTTACATGAAGAATTTTGTATCTTGTGCTTCTAATATCTTTAAATTATGTCACGATTTAAATATGCCTCTTTCTGAGCAACAAGTGGTAACTTCCTATGTGAAACAGACTTGTGAATTATTAGAAAACGACCTCGATTTTGCTCCTATTTTGTTTATTTCTAGAAGTGCTGTTGGAAGAGATTCTCTTAGAGATTACAAAATTATTTTAAACGATGCGAAACAAAATAATTTGGTCTATAGCTTTGTTCGAATTGTCGATAGTCGTTTTTCCCACGATCGACGTTATACCAAGATTTTGCCTTTTGAATTTACTCTTTTGGAATTTCCTACCTATGAAAGCATTTTCTATTTAGATGGGAAAAGGCCTATCAAGGAGAGAATGATTGCTACTCCTTCTTCTAAAAAAGAGAAAGAGACATCTCATCGTAGGGCATCGATTCCTTTCTTTATTATTTCTAGTTTCTTTTTCCTTGTCTTTGTTTTTGCTCTTCTTTTTGCTGTTTCTTTTATTCGAGGACTTCATTAATATTAGGTGGTGATTTTATGAAAGATTTACGTATTGTGTTTATGGGAACGCCCGATTTTAGTGTTCCTGTGTTAGAAGGTTTGATCGATTTCGGGTATCAAGTTGTTTTAGTAGTTACCCAACCAGATAAAGAGGTTGGAAGAAAGAGAGAGATTTCTTTTTCTCCAATTAAAAGAAAAGCAATAGAAAAAGGGATTCCTTTGTTTCAACCAGAACGAATTCGAAATGATTATCAACCAATTTTGGATATGAATCCTGATATTATTGTGACTTGTGCTTATGGACAAATTGTTCCCAATGCTATTTTGGATTTTCCTAAGTATGGGTGTATCAATGTTCATGCATCTCTTCTTCCAAAGTTGAGAGGAGGTGCACCAATTCATCATGCCATCATGGATGGATACGTAAGAACGGGTGTTACGATTATGATGATGGCACCAAAAATGGATGCTGGGGACATTTTGACACAGAAAGATACCGTTATTTTGGATTCAGATAATTTGGAAACACTCCATGATCGTCTATCGCTTCTTGGACGCGATTTGTTGTTAGAGACCCTTCCTTCTTATGTAAAGGGAGAAATAGTTCCTATTCCTCAAAAGGAAGAGGAAGTTAGTTATGCATGGAATATTAAAAGAGAAGAAGAAAAACTGGATTTTAATCGAAGAACACGTGAAGTTTTCAATCACATTCGAGGGCTTTCTCCACATCCTTGTGCTTATTGTTATTTAGATGGGAAGGTATTGAAACTTTATCAAGTATCGATTAGTGATCGTTTTTACAATCAAAAAGCGCCTGGTACCATTAGTCGCATTGAAAAAGATGCGTTTGGTATTGCTACGTTGGATGGAGAAATTATGGTTAGAGAGATACAATTAGAAGGAAAAAAACGCATGATGGTGAAGGATTATTTTAATGGTACCGATCCTACTAGTTTACTTGGTAAGGTGTTGAAATAATGAAAGAGAAGTTGTTTGCTATTTGGAAAAATAAAAGGGCGAGAGCGAGTATCCTTTTCTTTTCTTATCTTCTCTTTTTTGCTTTCGTTTTTCTTTTGTTAGGATCATCTTCTAAAAAGAGGGGTCAAGATCCTTTCTATTTGAATGCTATTTTACAAAACAATTATTCTTTTTCTTATACTATATCAATTAATGATCAAAAATTTTCGTATGATGGTGATCGATATGGAGAGAAAAGTACCTTTTTAGATCAAGGACAGAACCAGTATTATACGATTCAAGATTCTTTTTATCAGGTGATTAACGATAAACTTGTTTTGTTTGATCATCCTTATTTATATGATGAATTTTTAGATATTCACAGTGTTGAGGAGCTTTTAAAACATAGTACTTTTTATTCGAAGGAAACATTTGCTAATGGTGATGCTTCTTATCACTATGAGATTACAACGACTTCTCTTTATTCGTTATTGAAACAAGAAGAAGCAGATCTCGATTTGCCCCTCAACTTGATCACGCTTATTGTAAGAGATGGAAAAACTTGCGAAATTAGGATGGATGTGTCTTCTTATCTTCATTCTATTGATTCTAATATTGAGCAAGCAAAGATTACTCTTATTTACGATCATTTTTCACAAATAAAAAATATTGAAATTCCTTATTCATAAGTGTAAAAACTCTCGTCTCTTTTGTTGTTTTTTGGGAAAAGATTTGTTATAATTTTTTTAAAGGTAGGGATCTATATGAGTGTTTCTCGTTATAAAAAAGTTAAGATAGAAAAAAAAGTACCTTTTTTCAAAAGAAAAGAATCGTTTGTTTTTCTTTTTCTTTTGGTATGTGGTCTCGTTACGATAATAGGAAGTAGTTATGCGGTCTTTACGATGTTGGTGACTGGAAATAAGGGTCACTCTGTGATGGCGGGAACGTTTAAAGTTGAATTTGAAGAAAGTGAGACGATTCAACTTCTCAATACTTATCCAATGAGTGATACTGAGGGACTTAATCAAAAGGGATACACGTTTACGATTACGAATGTTGGGACAGTGGAAGCTTTATATCGAGTTCGAATGGTAGAAGATCAAACTAATACGCTTGGTACCGATTTTATTCAGTTTGTCTATCAAAAGAATTCTACTAGTATGG
Source organism: uncultured Muribaculaceae bacterium (assembly GCA_964546995.1). GTDB lineage: Bacteria > Bacillota_I > Bacilli_A > RF39 > UBA660 > CAZJKO01. The sequence goes on from CAZJKO010000011.1 coordinate 18,957, forward strand.
GAGAACCTGTGCTACTTTCTTCGATTGGATCTGTGATTGAAACGAATCAGACTCTTGCTCCAAGTGAGAGTGCTACTTATACATTGAAGATGTGGTTGAAAGAGGAAGCGGGGAACGAAGTACAAGGGACTTCGTTCCAATCGAAGATCGTCGTCGATGCTGTACAAAAGATCGATGGAGAGTTTGATGATCTTGTGGGGCCTGTCGTTACGTTAAACGGGGAGAAGTATCCTACTGTTTTTGTGAATCATGCGTATACGGATCCAGGTGTTTCTTCTATTGTCGATAATGTAGATGGAATCATTTCGACAGAACCAAATATAACATATGAATATTTTAATGGAACGAATACGACTGTTGTAAATGGTATTGATACTTCTAAAGTGGGTATATACTATATTTATTATCGAGGTTCTGATTTGAATGGAAACATGGGAGTAGCAGTACGAGTATTAAGAGTGGTTAATGAATTAAGTACGCCACCAACCATTACTTTAACAGGAGAAGATTTCGTGCGAAAGGGTATCGGTTCCACGTATACTGAGGAAGGAGCTACTGCTGTTGATGCTGATGGCGTTAATCTTACTGATCGAGTGATTACTGTAGGATCCATCAATACGAGAATACCAGGGACTTATTTTATTAAATACTTTGTCATCGATCGAAGTAACAATATTAGTAGTGTCATTCGTCAAATACAAGTCGTTAATTATAATCCTAATATTCTTTCCGTTTATCAGTACAATGCTTCTAGTTGTATTACAGGAGAAGAGAGTACGTGTGTTGAGATAGGTCCAAAGGAAACTTATACTGCGGGAACGATTATTCAGTATCGTGTTAATAATACTGATACGAAATACTTCCATGTGATGTTTGATAATAAAGATGCTGGTACTCTTACTATGCAACAGAGAGAAAATACGATCTATGGGATTCCGTGGTACGAAACAGCAAACGATAATAGCAAGGGACCTTTGACAGTACTGCCAGCTTTGGAAAAAGCGACAGCAGGATGGACGAACGTTAATGATCAAACGTACACGATGGGTGTAACTCCTTTTCAAGGAAATAAGTTTACGGGATGTACTTATACAGAATGTACGACAAATAAGTATACGTTTCCTAGTAGAACAGCAAAGGCGCGAATGATTACTGTTCAAGAAACACATGCTTTCGGTTGTACAAGAGATAAACAAAGTTGTCCAGCATGGATGAACAATTATTTATCTAGATCGATGGAATTTGGCGGAACTATAAATGTAACAGGAGGAGAATACGGAAGTAACATTGCATACTGGGCAATGTCGTCTTATTCTTCCGATACGGTGAACGGTATGGAAGTGAGTTATTATGGTCGTGTGGGCACTGACCCGACGACGTATACGGGCGTAGGTGCACGCGCTGTGGTTGTGATCAATAAGAAGTAATCTAGAAAGGGTGTAGAAATACACTTTTTCTTTGTCAAATTTCCTTTTTCATGTTGTTTTTGTTATGGGGAGATGATATAATTTAATCGATAATGATTCTCATTAAGGAGGTATCATGAGTTATCGTAAGACAAAACAAGGAATGCTCATTTTAGATACGCTTAGAGAGAGTAAAAAGCATCCGACGATATCCGAGTTATATCAAGCGATTCTTTCTAAAGATCCATCGATCGGTAAAGCGACTGTTTATCGAAATATTAAGAAATTAGTGGAAGAGGGGGAAATTGTTCGTCTTTCTTTACCTATTTCTATTGACCGTTACGATGGTGATGTGTCGTTACATGCTCATTTGTTTTGCGAAAGGTGTTATCGAATTTTCGATGTTTATGACCATTCTTTGGTGGAACATTTTTCTCTTGTTTCAAAAAAACAACATTTTGAGATTCGACATTATTCTCTTTTATTTTACGGTATTTGTGATGAATGTCTTAAGAGGAATCAAGATCATTTATTATGATATATTAAGGGTTTCCTTTAATATAAATATAGAAGGAAGAAGGTATTAAAATGGAACTTAAAGGATCTAAAACAGAACAAAATTTAATGGCTGCATTTGCTGGTGAAAGTCAAGCTAGAAACAAGTATACTTACTATGCTTCTAAAGCAAAGAAAGATGGTTATGAACAAATCGCTGCTATCTTTGAAGAAACTGCTAACAACGAAAAAGAACATGCTAAATTATGGTTTAAGTTACTTCACGATGGAGAAGTACCTAGTACACTCGTAAACTTAGAAGATGCTGCAACAGGAGAAAACTACGAATGGACTGAAATGTATAAAGAATTTGCGGAAACTGCTAAAGCAGAAGGATTCGACAAGATTGCTTATTTATTTGAAGCAGTAGCAAAAATCGAAAAAGAACACGAAGAAAGATATCTTACATTATTACAAAATGTAAAAGATCAATCTGTTTTCCACAAATCTGAGGATAAAATTTGGATTTGTCGTAATTGTGGTCATGTTTATGTTGGAAAAGATGCTTTAGATGTTTGTCCAGTATGTAATCATCCACAAAGTTTTATGGAAGTAAAACAAGAAAATTATAAGTAAAAAAGACGAAGGTGATCCTTCGTTTTTTTGTCAAAAAGCGTCAAATTGTTATGTCTTTCTTGGTTTTTGCATATAGTTATGGTATGATGTAATAGGCTTTAAAAGGAGATAAAGATGAAGAGATTTTTACATTATCTATTCTATTGTACTAATACATTTTTGATTATTGCGATTTTGTTTAATTTTTCTTTTTTAGAATTTAAGCAAGAGCGTGTTACATTAGATCAACGTTTGAAAGAAATGGACAGTAAAGAGCTTGTCTATCAAAAAGAAGAAGAGAAAGAAAAAACTGAAGAAGAAAAAAGCGACGATGACGTGGTTTTAGAACAACAAGATGATACTATGTTAGAAGAACAAGAAGAATACATTCCACCGAAAGTAGAAGAAGTAGTTCCACCAGTTGTTTCTATTCCTTCGATCGATACGACTACTTATCCTGTTTTGGATTCTTTTGTTGGCAATATGAGTGGCTACGGTCCTGATTGTTATGGATGTACTTCCAATCGAACTGCATCAGGATACTATGTTGGTGAAGGAAATATTTATTATTCTGATCCAACTTATGGTACAGTTCGTATTGTATCAGGTGATAGAAGTTATCCGTTTGGAACGATAGTTAGAATTACTGGACTTGATCAACCTATTCTTGCCATTATCTTAGATAATGGTGGAGGAGTTGGGTTTGGTAAGCGCGTTCAGTTTGATTTACTTTATGCGACTGAAAGCGATGCCCTTCCTTTGGGAATACAGTACAATCTTACCTTTGAAATTTTAAGATATGGGTATTAAAGTCTTTTAAAGAAAAGGCTTTTTTTATCATAAATAGTTTTAGGAGTTGTGATATAAATGAACGATATCATTATTAAAGAAATGTCCAAAGAACTTTCTATTCGAGAAAAGCAAATCGAAGTTGTTCTATCTTTGTTGGAGGATGGTAATACGATTCCATTTATTGCAAGATATCGAAAAGAGGCAACTGGGGCTTTAAATGAAGAAGTGATTTTGAACATCAGTGAGGTTTATGAATACCAAGTTTCTCTTATGAAACGAAAGGAAGATGTGATTCGTTTAATTGACGAAAAGGGTCTTATGACAGACGAATTAAAGCAAAGTATTCTTGCTTGTTCTAAACTTGTCGAAGTAGAGGATATTTATCGTCCTTTTAAAGAAAAGAAAAAGACAAAGGCGACGGAAGCAATTGCTTTAGGGCTTGAGCCACTTGCTAAAAAGATTATGAGTTTTCCGGTACAGGGATCTCTTTTGGAACTTTGTGATGCCTATCTTACAAAAGAGGTTCCAACGGTCGAAGATGCTTTGATGGGAGCTCGCTATATTATTGCAGAGTGGATTAGTGACAATGCTTCTTATCGTAAATGGATTCGTAGGTTTTGTTATACTGATGGTGTTATCGTTTCGAAACTTAAGAAAGATGCTTTAGATGATAGGAAGGTCTATGAAATGTATTACGATTATCAGGAAGCGGTTAATCGCATTCGACCTCATCGCATTTTGGCTTTGAACCGGGGTGAAAAGGAAGAGGTTCTCAGTGTGACGATCGATGTTGATCAAGAAAGAATTGTTTCTTATTTGGAGAAAAAACTTGTTAAAAATCCTAATTCCTTTGTTATTCCACAGGTTTCTTCTGCGATTCGTGATAGTTTAAAACGGCTTATTTTACCTAGTGTTATTCGGGAAGTTCGTCGTGAACTAAAGGAACAAGGGGAAGTGAGTGCGATCGATAATTTTTCACGAAATGTCGAAAAACTGTTGCTAACTCCACCTATTTCGGAGAAGGTCGTATTGGGATTTGATCCTGCATTTCGAACAGGATGTAAGTTAGCTGTCCTCGATAAGACAGGGAAGCCTCTCGATATTGCAGTGATTTATCCAACGGAACCTCGTTGTGAGGTAGAAGAGAGTAAGCGGGTGCTTTTGTCCTTAATCGATAAATATCATATCGATATTGTGGCCATTGGAAATGGGACTGCATCTCGAGAGAGTGAAGCGTTTGTTGCTTCCTGTTTAAAAGAAGCATCACGTAAGGTTTCCTACATTATTGTCAGTGAAGCGGGTGCTTCTGTCTATTCTGCTAGTTCGGAAGCTATTTCGGAATTCCCTGAGTTAACGGTGGAAAAAAGAAGCGCTATCAGTATTGGTCGAAGACTTCAAGATGCTCTTTCTGAACTGGTAAAAATTGATCCTAAAAGTATTGGTGTAGGACTTTATCAACACGATGTTCCAGAGAAAAAACTCGATGAATCGTTAGATTTTGTCGTTAGCAAAACTGTCAACCAAGTGGGAGTCAATGTTAATACTGCTAGTCGTTCTTTATTACAGTACGTTTCAGGACTTACGAAAAAGACGATCGATGTTTTGCTAAAAGCAAGAGATGAACGTGGTAAATTTGCAAGCCGTGATGAAATTAAGAAATTAAAGGGAATTAGTCCTAAAGTGTACGAGCAATCGATTGGATTTATGCGAATTGTCGATGGTACAAATCCTTTAGATAAGACATCGATTCATCCGGATAACTATCCAGATGTTTTAACCCTTCTTTCCTATTTATCGTTATCTATGGATGAAATTGGGAGCGATCATTTTTTGAACGTTTTAAACGATGTCGATCTTACTCGATTGTCAGAAGAGTTAAAGATAGATGTCTATACGTTGGAAGATATTGTTTTGTCTTTGAAAAAACCAAATCGTGATCCTCGTGACGATATGCCACGACCTTTGTTACGTAGTGATATTTTGTCGCTAGATGATTTACATGTCGGTGATCATTTACAAGGTACTGTTCGAAATGTTGTCGATTTTGGGGCTTTTATCGACGTAGGATTGCATGAAGATGGTCTTGCTCATATTTCAAAGCTCAGTCGGGAATACATTAAGCATCCTAGCGATGTTGTAAGTGTCGGTGATATCGTCGATTGTTATGTTATCGATATTCAAAAAGAAAAGAAAAAGGTTTCCCTTAGTTTGTTACCATTATCTTAGTAGAAAAAAGGAACAGTAGATCTCTATTGTTCCTTTTTTTCTAAATCGTCTATATAGTTTGCGACACTTTTATATGTTTTGTTTTTGAGGTTATCTAACGAAGAATCGTGGTTTTCCATGATGGCTCCATTGAAGGAAGTAATCATATCAAAGTCGTTATCATTATCACCAATTGTATATAGATTGGATGATTCTAGGTTTAACCATTCTAAAAGATGAAGTAAGCCATTCTTTTTGGTGACCGTTTTTTCTGTGATATTAATCCAATTATCGCTGATATAACCGTGCACTTCTTGGTTTTCTTTTAAGATTTGTTCTAACAAGGGGTATGCTTTTTCTATTTCTATGGGGCGAGCAATGATTGCATTCGCTCTTTTTGTTTCGTCTTTTATGAGACCATTTCCTGAATCGATCCACCATTCGCTAATGTTCGAATTTTCTTTGATTCGATTTATTATTTTTTGATTACAATTTAGGGGAATATCTTTAGTAAAGAGGCAATTTTTCTTGTTGTCAAATATTTTTCCTCCATCGTTACAGATGGCATAGTCAAAGGGGATTTGATACGCTTCAATGTCTTTTATTAAAAAGGGAAAATTTCTACCTGTAGCAATGACAAATAGATTTCCTTGATTTCTCCATTCTTTGATTCGTTCAATATTTTCTTTTAATGTATTTAGGTCTTCTACAAATAGGGTTTTGTCAAAATCAGAAGCTAATATTTTCATTTTTTACACCTCTTATTTATTATATCATAGTAAACATCATTTTGGTATTTGCCTCTAAAAAAAAGAAAGGGGTTTCCTTTCAATTTTTGTTGGTAGAACCAAATCCTCCAGTTCTTTTTCCTTCGGCATGGTCATTGTCAACGATTAAAAACTTTTGGAAGATGACTTGTCCGATGATATCTCCTTTTTTTACTTCAATATCGTGGTCTTGAAAGTTAAAGTATTGGAAATAGAAATGACCATCGTTTGTTTCGTTGTTATAGTAGTCAGAATCGATGATACCAATGCTATTTGCCATAACGAATCCTTTTTTAGGACCTGAGCTACGGTTTGCTAACATATACCATTCATCTTCCATACAATATGCTTTTAATCCTGTGGGAATAAGTGTTGGTTTAATGCCTGGTCGATACATGGGAATCGTCACGTCTTCTGCTGCTTCAATATCGTATCCTGCTGAATTTTTTGTGCTTCTTTTAGGAAGATTGATTCCCTTATCTTCCCATCCTTTGGCAATTTCAAATCCTCTTGTCTTCATAAGTACTCCTTTATACACCGACTGGTTCTGTTTCTTCTACTAATACAATTTTATTTTTTTTGAGTGTCTTTTTTATGTCAATGACTCTTTGGTTGGATGAACCTCGCCATTTTAAGGTTGGATCATGTAATTCTTCTACGAATTGTCCATCGATTAAGACATCAATATATTTTATGTTTTCTTCTTTTTTTAAGTTTTCAAAAGTGAATCCTGTCCATACCCAAACACTTTTATCAGGATATGCTTCTTTAAATCTTTTCGCTAGTTCTAATGAACCTTCCATATTTTTAGGGTGGAGTGGTTCTCCTCCTAAAATTGATAATCCTTTAATGTAATCGTTTTGGGCAATTTCTATTACTCTTTTGATGGTTTCTTCTGTTAGTTCTTTTCCACCATTGAAATCGTGTGTTTCTTTGTTAAAACAATTTTTACAATTAAATGTACATCCTTGCATAAAGATCGATACTCTTACACCAGGACCATTGGAAATATCCATTTTTCTAATTTTATTGTATCTCATATTATTCATCCAAATCTTTATTATCTACGTGAATGACGCGTTCTTTAATCTCTTGGGTTCTTCCTTTATTCCAGAAGTTGGTTCCAATATAGCCACAGGTACGGCGTGCAACGTTCAATTTGTTGTGATCTCTATTGCCACAATTAGGACAATACCATTCTAGATTGTCATCGATTAAGATTTCTCCGGTGTAACCACATTCTTGACAATAATCACTTTTGGTATTTAGTTCTGCATACATGATGTTGTTATATATAAATTCAATTAATTCTAAGACGGCATCTAAATTGTTTGTTAAGTTCGGTGTTTCGACGTAAGAGATTGCTCCACCTGGACTTAGTTTTTGGAATTCACTTTCTAATTTTAATTTCGTAAAGGCATCAATTTCTTCAAATACAGGAACATGATATGAGTTGGTAATGTAATCTCTATCTGTGATACCTTTGATTTTTCCAAAACGTTCTCTTAAGCATTTGGCAAATTTATACGTTGTCGATTCAATTGGAGTTCCATAAACAGAGTAGTCAATGTCTTCCGCTTCTTTCCATACTTTGGTTTTATCTACTAAGTATTGCATTACTTTTAGACCAAATTCTTTTCCTTCGGCATTGTCCGTATGACTTTTTCCTGTCATGAATTTTACACATTCGTATAATCCTGCATATCCAAGGGAAATAGTTGAATATCCGTGATGTAGTAATTCGTGGATTGATTCTCCTTTTTTTAATCTTGCAAGAGCGCCATGTTGCCAAAGGATTGGAGCTACGTCACTCGTGGCTTTTGACAAACGTTTATGTCTAATTTGTAGGGCTCTATGACAGAGTTCTAGACGTTCGTCTAAAATCTTGAAGAATAGGTCCATATCTTTGTCAGCAGAAAGAGCAACGTCAACTAGGTTGATTGTCACAACGCCTTGATTGAATCTTCCATAATATTTTCCTTTTCCTTCCACATAGTTTTTCGCTTTTGCTATATTTCCTAAACTAATGGTTCTATCTGGTGTAAGGAAAGAACGACAACCCATGCATGGATAGCAATCTCCTTCTCCGTATTCATTTTTCTTTAATTCTTTCATTACTTTTTCAGAAATATAATCTGGTACCATTCTTTTTGCAGTACATTCCGCAGCTAATTTTGTTAGGTAGTAATACTTGCTATTTTTGTTGATGTTGTCTTCTTCTAAGATATAGAGAAGTTTAGGAAATGCTGGTGTAATATATACACCTTTTTCGTTTTTCATTCCTTCAATTCGTTGTTTTAGTACTTCTTCGATTAACATAGCAAGTTCTTCTTTGTATTCTTTGGTTTATCATAGATAAATACATACACTTAAGAAAGTTGCTTGACCATTTGTTGTCGTCATAGAA
>CAZJKO010000012.1:0-24408 GCA_964546995.1 uncultured Muribaculaceae bacterium
CTCATTGCTATCATTTTATTACTCTCTACCTTATTGGTGTTAGCAATAAAAAAATAGACACTCTTCAGCACTGATAGAGTGTCACAACTAATTTAATTAGAGGCGGCATTCACTTGCAAGATCGAATGTTCCTCTTTTTTTATTTTATGCAAGTTTCCTTGACACATTCATAATAACATATTTATGTTTCTTTGTCAAAATCACTCTTTGGGGAACTTCTTTTTACTTACAATATAGCCTGGCCATACGAGAAAAATTACTAGTAATTTGTTCATTATGCCTTTTGCTTCTTTGATTACTTCCCCTTTTTTCTTTTCTGTTAAATAGGAAAATAAGATATAGTGTTTGATTAAATACAATCTTTTTTTGAAGGGAAGTTTGTTTAAATTCATCGTTAGGCATTCTTGAAAATAGTTATGGTATCCATAGGGATTTTTCTTGAATACTTGATCGATATTTTTACTGTAGCCATCATTTAAATATTCACAAATGACAACGGGTTTGTTGATACATAGTAATCCATCGTAATTTCGATCGATTTCGTTATACATTCTTGCTTCCGTTACAAACTTTTCGTGATGTTCTAATTGGTGTTTGAACTTTCTTCTAATGTCTCCTTTGAAAACGGGAACAGCATCTTTATCGAAGTCTGTTTTCATATACAAATCGAACATGGTACTAATTTTTTTATCGAAGGGAAATTCGTTTTTAGCATCTAATTCCTTGTCTTCAAAACTTCTTCTAAAAAGTGCTCCATAGAGTTTATCGTTTGCTTCTACTTCGTCCCAATATTCCATAATGGTTGTGAAAGCATTTGTTTCTAGTGAATCATCAGAATCCACTTCGACAATGATATCTCCTTTTGTTTTGGGGATTCCTACATTTAGTGCATCCATTTTGCCACCATTTCTTTTTCGGTAGTAGCGAATTTTAATTTTTTCTTCTTTCATCCACTCTTCCACTAATTGTTTGGTGGTATCAAAGGAACCATCATCGATAATGACCCACTCAAAATAAGGATACGTCTTTTTGTTTTCGATTAGGCTTTGATAGAGTTTGGGTAATGTATGTGCACGATTGTACGTCGCTGTTACAACGGAAATCATCTGTCATCCTCCTTTAACAATGTTTCGATTTGGTTTAATATTTCTTCATTTCGTTTATCTTGATAAGTAAGACATGGTCTTCTCTTTTTCTCATCGATCAATGTTTTTAACCCTTCATAAATTCCTTCGTCACTGTTTTCTACAATCAAGTGATTGGGATAATCTTTCAATACTTCTTTACTTGAAATATCTGTTACTACTAGGTATTTGTTTAAAATCATTCCCTCTATTAGGGTTACAGGATAACCTTCGTAATACGATGGTAACAATAAATAGTCCCCTTTCAACATATAGGGATATGGATTCTTCTTTTGTCCTAAGAAATGAAATGTTTCTTCTATTTTTTGACTTTTTTGTTGTGATAGAAGCGAATCTTTTAAAGGGCCATCACCAATTACATAGATATGATGACGGTAGTTTTCTTCTATTAATCTTTGATGGACTTTCATTAAACGATCGATTCCTTTGGCTTCGACTAATCTTGCTACAACAACAAAGTTCAATTCGTTGGAATACGTTTCTTCGATCGGTTCTTTGCTTTTTTCTAAAATGATTTCTTGATCTACATAATTATAAATGACTTGTTTTTTGTCTCGTTGACTGTTGTTCGGATCGATTTTCTCAAATTTGGTATAACTATCTAAACTTACAAAGATGAGATGATCATACGAAGCATACTGTTTTAGTAAAGCGGGATACTTTCTTTTGGGGTAATGCTTGGTAAGATCCGTATGAATCCATGCTATTTTTTTCTTCGAATTTACTTCTTGTAACAATTCTGTCATAGGACCTTCTAAGAACGATATTACCGTATCATATGTTTCTATTTCGTACTTTTGGGTGATTTTCTTTTTCCATAGAGAACACTTTAACTTAAGAGCGATTATGATTCGTTCTACTTTCGAATACTCTTCGTATTTTTGGGAATAGATGGTTTTTACGGTCACTTTTTTTTCTAACTCCTTTTGTAGTATTCCTTTGCCGTAGAGTGTTAAAATGGTTATTTCATAGGTTTCACTTAGTTTTGAAGCAAGACGGACTAGTACTTGTTCTGCTCCACCTATTTCTAGGTTGGTAATCGCAAATAAAATTTTTTTCATTTGGTCTTCTCCTTTATTTCGTTTGTTTTTTGAAATAATAACGTATGTAGGATGATGATGACAATCATGACGGAAGTATTAAAATACGTGTGTCCTGCTAATATCGATATGGCATAAGTCATAAAACATCCTGCTAAGAGCATTAAGTACGTTACATCTAGTTTTTTTCTATTTTTGATTCCTACTACGATGCTATAACCAAAAAGGGTTAAGAATGGTCCTGCAAAAAGAAGAAAGCCTACGATTCCGAAGTTATAGAAAAAAGCTAGAAATTCCATTTCGAGCGTTAACATACCCATGTTCGCTAAATAGCCGTTTCCTACTAGTTTTAAGGGAATACTTTTTTGTTCATTGTATAAAAAGTGATGATATAACAGTTGTTGTTTACGAACATCCGTGCTCACTAATTTATGTTCTTTACTATACGTATCTAATTTTATGATGGCATCTTGTTGTTCTTTGGTCATGTAGTTTTGAGGTAAGTTGTGTTCGTCGATTTGGTTTTTTAATTTGACTAAATCGTAAGCCATGTAGATGACCTCTCCTGTTTCATCTCCTGGAATTTTCCCTGCTAAGTCATCTAGTTGTTTGCGTCTATTTATGGATTCTGATCCAAATAGTAAAACACCTCCTAGCAATAACACGATGCAGGCAAGGGCTATTCTTGTGATCCATTTGTTTTCTTTTTCTCTTTTTACGATGCGTAAGAGGATCGTGAAGAAGACATAACATCCGATAGCGATAACACCACCAAATAATCCTACTCTCGTTCCTAGGAAGAACATGAGATAGATGAGTGTTACTACCATCCATAGTAATTTCCAATACCATTTTTCTTTGTCTTCTAGTAAATATGGCAAGAGAATAAACAATAGACCAATCAAGATCGATCCTACGGCACCTCCTGTGTTGAACCATCCGCGATAACCAAAGCCTTCCAGATATGTTTGATACGATGTGTTGGTTATCAAAGCTAAAACGATACTTCCTATATAAAAACTTGCATAATAGAACGTTACTTTTTTTAGTTTTGGCACTTGGTCTTTATCTATGACATGAAGAAATAAAAAGAAGGTAAATACTAAATAGATGTAATTACATAAATAAGATGCTTCATACCCTATTCCTCCATAAGCAAAGTCCGTTTTTATTTGACTGTAACAATACAAATGGAACGTGGCATAGAGAAGATAAACTATGGCTCCTACGACTAGATAAGGTCTTATTTTCTTTTCTTTTAGGAACAAGTAACAGAGTAACCCTAAAGGAATTATCGGTCTTACGAATGTCGAAAGCGAATAATTTCCAAAAGATGCTACACTACTTAGGATATCTAACATGGGACTCATCAAGATAAAGAAGTAGAGAATTTTTTCTTTCGTGACCGAAATTTTCATAGAAACACCCTATGAATAAAAGCACTAAGTCGATAGAAGAAATGATTCATTCGTCTAAAGTAATCATTCTTTTTACTTTTTTCTTTTAAGTATTCATTTTGTTTCCAATTAGGAAAGTTTTTATTTAACAAATACCATCCCTCTTCTAGAACCATGTGACGATCTTTTTTGTCCTTGATTTTCGAAGCTCTTTTAAAGGAGCTTCCTAAGATATATCTTGTATAAAGATATTCTAATTCTGTCTTGTACGTTTTATCTAATTTTTTTTCTTTGTAGAAATCTAACACTTTGTTCCATACTGGATAGATATCCCCTACTTGCTTGGTTTGATGGTTCGCAAGGGATGTTTGTCTTTGGATGTAATGATAATAAGGAATTCTAATATACGAGATGTTTTTGACAAAGGGAACATACTGGTAGGTAAATAAGATATCTTCGTATCTTAATCCAACTGCAAATTTGGGTCTTACTTTGGTTAAGAATTCTTTTTTATATATTTTGTTACAAGCCATTACTCTTATTTCTTTTAACATATGTTTTGTGCTCGTATATTCACATCCTACATCGTTTCTTACATGATCAGGATACTCCCATAAAACATCACATTCAACGATTTCACTGTTTTCTTCTTTCCCTTTTTTATACATTTCTTCAAACATTTCTTTGTCTACATAGTCGTCGCTATCGACGAATCCTACGTACTCGCCATTTGCTTTTTGAACGCCAACATTACGAGCGTTACCTAGCCCTGTATTCTTTTTTAGATCGACGACCATGATTTTATCTGGATACTTTTTTTCGTAGTCTCTCATGATCTTTAACGTTTTATCGCGACTTCCATCATTGACGAGGACAATTTCGATTTCTTCTAGAGATTGTTTTAATAAGGAATCAATACACTTGCTGATATAATCTTCCCCTTGATAGCATGGGACGATAACACTAACTTTTTTCATTTTCTCACTTCCTACATGAAATATTTAACGTTTTGATATCTTAGAGATATCACTCTTTTTTTGATTTTTCGTTTGATAGTATCACTCAATAATAAGTTACTTATGTTTCGTTTTTTTAATTCTTTTACAAAATCTTGTCGATCTTTTTTATCTAACGAATCGATTCGCGATAAGAGACTATTGGCAAGGAAACTATAGAAATACTTCCTCGTTTTGTCTTTGATCCAAGTGGCCTGATCGATCGAGTTTTTTAAGTGATCGTAGTGATAGATCATATCGTAAGCATTTTCTTTTTTTCTTTTCCGATCGCCCCTTGTTTCACTTTGCTCTCCTTGAATATAATAGTACCCGACGTAATCTAGAGACGTTACGCTTTTGGCATTTAATAGTACGATTGGCGTTAGTCCAAAGTCTTCGTGGCGATGGCCTTCTTCGTATTGAAAGTTGTGTTCTTTCATGTATACCGTTTTATAAAGATAGGCAACAGGAGTATCGAAGGTCGTTTTGGTTTCAATGCATTCTACTAAGAAATCTTCGCCTGGTTTCTTTTTTCCGATGGGTTTTGGTACTGTTCTTAACTTTTCCTCTTGCCATGATCGTTCTTCGATTTGAAACGCAAGGATATCTTCGTCATCGATGTTTTTTTTCAATGTTTGAATGAGATCTTCTTTGACATAATCATCACTATCGATAAAGAGAAAATAGTCTCCAGTTACTTTTTCCATTAAGTCGTTTCGCGTTTTGGCGATGCCTTCATTTTGTTCATGTACATAGTAATCGATACGATTGCGATAGGGTCTTATTGCTTCTTCTAGATCGTCCTTACTTCCATCGTTTAAGACGATGACTTCTACTTGATCCATTTTGTTTTTAAATATCGAATCTAGACAAGTCCCGATCGTTTTACTCGATTGATAAGCAGGGATTAAAATACTAATTTTCATTTGGTTCACTTCCTTCGATCAAGTTTTCTAGATCTTTTTTTATTTGTTGTTGATACATCTCGCTATCGAATTTTTTTCGTTCTTTAAACCCATGATCCATAAAATGCACGATTTGGTCTTTTATGATTTCAGTATCTTTTTCCACAATTATTCCATAATCCGAAAGATCGATATAGTTATCATGGAGAGGAATGGTCGAGATAAATGGTTTTTCTAAGATCATAGCTTCTAAACACGTTACGGGAAATCCTTCGTAGTCGGAAGTTAATATCACTAATGTTGCTCGTTTAAAATAAGGATAAGGGTTTTTCTTTTTCCCTAGCAATTTGATTTCTTTTTCTAAGTGTTCTTCTTTTACTTTGTCTTTAATCCATTGTTCATCAGGGCCATCACCTATAATGAGACAAGTTAGTTGTCTATTTTCTTCTTTTAATTTTTTTATTACGTCGATTAATCTCGTTAATCGTTTGGCTCTTTCTTCTAGTCTTCCGACAAAAAGAAGAATGGGTTCTCTGACTTCTAATTGCGATAAATCTTCTACGATGGGTTCCGTTGCTTTTTCTTTGATTTTGGCCGCATCAATATAATTGTTGATCACTTGCGTCTTGTTTTCTAATTGAGGAAATACTTTTCGAAAATCTTGTTGGGCTTCCCTTGCGACAAATACTAAATTTTTAAAGCGATCGATTTTTCGTTCGTTAAAAAAGTTCTTCATTGGTTCGATCTTTTCGTGATAGACATGATAATAGTTACTATGAATCCACATCGCATTATTTCTAGAGGCAAAACGCGCTAAGATACTGCCAGGGATCGAATACGTTGCAAAGCATGCTGAAAAGTCATACTTGTTTTTATTCTTTCTGATCCAGTTTAATAGTTTCATACGATTTTTTATTTTTCTGATCCAGACATTTTTATCATCGTGGATCCGATACTCTTCTATTTTGACGTCTTTTGGAACATCACTTAAGAAAATACCTTCTTTTCTTTCTAATATTAACGTTACTTCATACTTTTCGTAATCTAACATTTTTAATAGATTGATGAGAGCCGTTTCAATTCCTCCTAAATCGAGGTAGTAGGCTGTAAAAAGGAGTCGTTTCTTTGTCATAGAATCACTCTTTTCCGTTTTATTTCCTTTAGTATACCATTATTCTTTGGTTTCATAAAGGAAAACTGTCAAAAAGCATTGTCAACTCCTTTACGGAAGTATCGAGTAGTATTCCTATTTTTTTTATTTTATTATATAATACTATTATAAGATCGAGGTGGTTTTATGAAAGATCAGAAAAAAAGTATTCTTGTTTTGTTAGCACTTGCCTTTGTAACGACAGTGACTTATTTTATTTATACGGTTATTACGAGTTCTAACATTATTCATCAATTGTCATCTATTATCAGCGTATCGATTCTATCTATTTTTGCCATTAGTTTTGTGTTTATGGGCTTATCCAATAATGATAAAAAGGGACAGACTTACGTTGTTCTTGCTTCGCTTCTTCTTACTTGTTATTGTGGATTTCAAGTGATCGATCAAGCAGGGCTTCTTCCTTTGCCGAAACAAAAGACAGTATTAGATTTTTCGAATAAATCGCTTGTCGAATTGCAAAGTTGGGCCAAAGGAAACAAAATTTCGATCGAACAAATCTTTGAATCTAGCGATCACGTTGAAAGTTACCATATTATTAGTCAAGATGTGATGCCTGGTACACTCGTTAAGAATGTGAAAAAGATGACGGTTACGATATCGAATGGTCCTAATCTTGAAAAAGAAGTGTTGATTCCTAGTATGTTGGGTTGGAATGCGGACGATGTTTTAGCATTTATCGAAGAGAACTTTTTATCGAACGTCGAAGTTAGTTTTATCTTTAGTGAAGAAGCAAGAGATACCTTAATTATTCAAGAAGGTACTGGTAATTTAAAACGAAGTGATCGAGTTGTTCTCGTGTTCTCGTTAGGAAAGCAAGAAGAACTAACACCAATCAAGATGCCAAATCTCGTCAATAAATCTATGTTCTACTCTACGTTCTTTTTGAAGAGAAATGCCATTTCTTACGATTTAGCTTACGATTACAGTGATACCATCCATAAAAATTATACGATGGCACAAAGTATTGAAGAAAACACTTCGGTTACCCCTATGCAAGATACGGTTACACTTACGATTTCTAAAGGAGGTAAGATCGTCGTTCCTAATCTTCTTACGATGAGTAATGAGGAAATTACCCAATGGGCGATCGAACACAATTTAAAGATGAAGGTTGAAGATCGTTACGATGATACGGTTAAACTAGGATACCCTATCGAAGTAAATGTGAAAGAAAACGATGTGATTGAAGAAGGGTTTTTACTCCATCTCATTCTCTCTCGTGGTCCTTTGAAGATGGAAGACTTCGCATCGATTGCCGAGTTTAAGACATGGGCCGATAAGTATGGTATTTTATATCAAGAAGATCAAGTTTTCGATAACTCCGTTCCGCTTGGGACGATTATTAAATACTCCCATAATCCAGGCGATGTCATTAAAAATGGAGAAAAAGTTACAGTTACTGTTTCGCAAGGAAAAGCGATTGCCATTCCCAATTTCGTCGGTAAAACCAAAAGTCAAATTCAAAGTGAATGTTCTTCTTTAAAGATTCATTGTAGTTTCTCTTATGGTGGTTATAGCGATAGTGTGGCACGAGATATTGCGACAAGACAATCCAAACAAGCAGGAAGTGAAGTTGTGGAAGGAACTAGTTTAGCAATTACATTAAGTCCTGGTATTGTGACAAAAGTTTCGGTTCCAAACTTTTATAACAAATCCCAAGGTACCATTCAACAAGAATGTAATAATTTAGGACTTAGTTGTTCGTTTAGTTATGCAAGTAACTATAGTTCGATTGCCGCAGGAAACGCTTTAAATCAATCTGTCGGAAGTGGTACACAAGTGGTCCAAGGAACGAACGTTTCCATTACCCTTAGTATTGGTCCTGCTCAATCGTTTACTGGTATTCGTATTCAATCTACTCTACTCGTACCTGGTAATCCAGAAGCTAGTAAACAAGCGATTCTTTCTTACTTGACAAGCAAATGTCCTGGAGTTACGTTCAACATTACCTTTAAAAAAGATGTCAGTGGTAATCGAATCGGACTCATCCATGAAGATTCTCCTATAGGAGGAGAACCACAAACGTATACCCAAGGAAATGCTTATACCATTATTATTGCAAATTAGAAACAAAAAGTAACATAATTAGACCAAACTAAGTATGTTACTTTTTTATATACTCATTTAAACTTTTACGTTTCACTCTTCGACCACTTTTCACTTCTACCGGAATAATATCTCCTATCTCTCAGATTTATAATCATATCATTCTTTCGATTTCGTATATAAAGCACATGCTATATCATCTTCTGTATATTTATTCCCATCCGCTAAATATGATGTGCCAATTTGTTCTTATATAGTAAAATCAAATTTTGTCAAAAAAAGTTTCCTTTACAAGAAACTTTTTTCTATTTATCGATAACAATGACGGCACGGGCACCATTCATTCTATGTTCTGATGTAGAGCATTGCGTTATACCAAAGTTACTTATGTTTTCTGCTGTATCGTTTATCTCTTCAAATGTGTAAATATCACCATAATGTCCTGACCATATACCTGAAAGAACTGTTGCAGTCCAATACCCATAATCTGTTCCATCACTTGGTTTTAGGTAAGAATTTGATAATGTTGAATTATACAACCATTCTGGTCCAGGTCTTAAATCTGACAATGTACTATCATTAGATAAAATCATCACTTCTTGAAGCATAATCATGCGTGCTTTTGCTGTTCGTTCTGGTAAGGTATAAGCATTGTTTGTACAATACGTTATATTGTTTTTTGCTTCGCATCCTGTTGCGGCATTGATTTTGAAAGTCGTTGTTCCGAGTGCATAGGTTTGATCCTTTACATTCGTCCAATTTTTAGTGGCTTCTTCTAAAGACGCTAGGGCCGTTAATGGTCCTTTTCTGTTATCGGCTTCATCTTTATACCACGCTACTTGATTTACTGTATTTTCTCTTTGCTGTAGAGTTAACGTATTTCCTTCATCAAACATGACATAGAAATATTTTTCTTCCTGATCATTTACTTTATATTTAATGATGGTTCCTGCCTCTACTGTTGTAGGTAAAGTTGTTAATTTGGTACAAGTCGGTTCTTCTCCTGTTTTGCATAAGTCGCTATTGTAAGTGTACGCTTCTAAAATATTTCTATTTTTTGAGACGAGTTGTCTCCAATTTGCTTTTAATGTGATGTCTTTGGTTGCTTTATAGTCTTTTCCTAACTCCTTTTCTTCTAATAACCATCCGCTAAATACATATCCTTCTTTTGCTGGTTCTTCTTTTGGTAGGTCTAATACTTCACCCTCTTTTACTTTGATACTTTCGATATGGTCTCCTCCATTTGTATCAAAGGTTATTGTATATAGTGTCGTTTCCTCTTTTTTAAAAAGCATCATCATCGAAATTGTTAAAATGCCTAAAATCAGTACAACTACTCCTACTATGATCCATATTTTTTTCTTTTTTTGTTTCTTATCATCTATTATCTTATTTTCTTCCATGGTTTACCTCTTTTTATTTATCGATAACTACTACAGCACGAGCTCCTGCTCTCACATTTCCTCCATCATATGGTTGTGATGCAGTAATACTAATTTTTATACTTCCATCACTTCCTACAGAAATAGCTCCTCCACTAGTTGATGTAACTGCTGACATAGTCCAATATTCTGTACTTTTTTGAGGGTTATTTAAATCATTATTCAAATACTGATTCATCCAAGTTGGGCATGAATTGGCTACATTACTGCACCCTAAAGAAAGTGCTTCTTGGGCTGTAATCATACGCACTTTACTAGTGCGTTCTGGTAAAGTATACGTATTTGTTGTACACGTTACTCCTGTACTATCGTAGTTACATCCTGTGAAAGGATTCATCTTGAAGTTTGTTGTTCCCATTGTATACTTTTGCTCAATAACATTCGTCCATCCTGATGTTGCTGTTTCCAGAGCATTTAGTACTGTAACTGGTCCTTTCGTATTATCTCCAAGATAAGATCCTGCTAAAAACATGGTATTATTTAATAGTGTTGCACGTATTTTATCATTCGATGCCGTTTGAGATGCAGTTTGTTCTTCTTGGTACCATGCGATTGGTGTATCAATGGTATTTTCCCTCTGTTGCATGGTAAGAGTATCCACATTGTCAAATAATACATGAAAGTATTTTGTCTCTGTGTCATTTACTTTGTATTTCACAATTGTTCCAGGATTGTATGTAGCTTGTTTTCCTATCTCAACACAAGTTGCTTCTTCTCCTGTTTGGCAAGTTGCTGTATCATAAGTGTAGACAGCAACAATATTTTCATTCTTTTTCATTTCTTGCGTTGCTATTACTCTTAATTTTCCTTTGAAGATCGTTCCCATTGCTTCATTATCCGCATCTTCATCAAGCCATAATCTCAAATCATAACTGATTGTCGTATTTCCGCTTATTGTACCACTATCTAAGACGCGATTGGGATGTGTTCCTATGGTATTTAATAATGCCGTTTTCGTACTTTCGTTTTTTACCAAATTGTACTTAATAAACTTATCTTGCATTCTTACTTCCGATGTTTCTAGGTCGATATCATCTAAATAGATCGTATAATCACTTGGAAGTTCACTATTATTTTCTAGTGTAAAGTGATAAGAGTCTAACTTTTCTCCTTCTTCATCTAACATTGGTACAGCCTTTTCTTGATTGATTCCAATACTATTTTCATCCTTTAAAATAAGGGATAGGGTTCCTGCTTTTAAAACATTTACTTTTGTTCCATTTAGTTGAAGTGTGAACCATGCGTAAGTACCACCGATCACTAATATTAGAATGAGTAAACAACTCATTCCAATTAGAAGCAATTTCTTTTTATTTGTTTCTTGTTCCATTTGTTTTACTTCCTTTCTTATTTATTTACTACTATGACAGCACGGGCACCAAAGAATGAATTATATGCATATTGTCTTTGCAAACTGCCTTCTGGGATAATACTAAATGCCGCTTCTCTGTTAGGATATGGCGTATACGCGGACGACATGGTCCAATATCCATTGTCTTTTCCGTCATTTGTTCCGCCCTGTTTTATTGATTCTCTTAAATAATTTTTCATCCAAACGGGACAAAAATTAGATGGAGAATTCTTACATCCTAATATTCTTGCTTCTTGGACAGTGATCATTCTAGCTTTTGCTGTTCTCTCATTCAACGTATATCCGTTTGTAAAGCATGCTAGTTCATCGTCACAAGATGTATTTGCATTTGCCTTGAAGGTTGTACTTCCCATCGTATAGGTTTGATCATTTACATTCGTCCAATTTGCTGTTGCACTCTCCAAGACAGGGAGAACTGTTAAAGGTCCTTTGGTATTATCTCCAAGCCTCGATCCCGCTAAAAACATGGTTCCTAGCAGAGTTACTTTTGGTTCATTTGTCTTTTCTTTGTCATTGGTCGTTTGTGATGTGATTTCTTGAAACTTATCGTACCATGCAACTTGATTTACTGTATTCTCTTGTTGTTGCATTGTTAATGTATCTCCATCATCGAACATAACATGAAAATATTTTGCTTCTTGATCATTTACTTTATACTTGATGATTGTGCCTGGTTCTACAATAGATGGTAGGCTTAGTAGTTTTACACAATTCTCTTCTCGCCCTGTAATACAAGAAGAATTATCATACGTATACGCTTCTACAATATTTCTATTTTTCGAAAGAGGCACTTTTTCCCATTTTGCTTTTAACGTTACCGTAGTCGTTCCTTCAAATACTCTACCATCTTCTATTTTCTCTTCTCCTAAATACCATCCTAAGAATTGATAACCTTTCTTCATTGGCATTTTTGGTAACGTGATTTTTGTCCCCTCTTTTAATACCATCGATGGAATGCTGTTTCCTCCATCACTATCAAAATGAATCATTATCGCTATGTTTTCTTTTATCCAACTTGCTTTTAACGTGATATCTTTTTTGACTTGGTAATTTTCTACTATTTCTTTTCCTTCCAATAACCATTTTTCAAATACATATCCTTCTTTGGTAGGAATTTCTTTTGGAAAAGGAATTCTTTCGCCTTCGTTTACATTGATAAATTGAATGTTCGTTCCGCCATCTGTATTAAACGTTACTGTATAGATCTTTGGTTTACTGTTAGTAGTCACGATACCTATTATGATTGCGAGCAACCCTATCACTAATGTTACGACGGCACAGATGATCAGTATTTTTTTCTTTTTTGTTTCCATTTTTTCACCTCACTTACTTTCTTATTTATCAATTACTACAACAGCACGAATTCCTGTTGGAGAAGTATAATTTCCTCCATTTGTTTCTAATGGTCTAATCATTCCCGTAAAGTTTACATACAATGCATAAGTGTTATTAAATGAGGCTGCTGACATGGTCCAGTATCCTGATGATTCTCCATCTACGTTTCCTTTATAATGTGTCGAAGAAGTTAAATAATTCGTCATCCACACTGGACATGTTCCCATATTTCCCAATTTACATCCAAGCGATTTTGCCTCTTGTGCTGTAATCATTCGGGCTTTAGCGGTACGTTCTTTCATGGTGTAAACATTTGCCGTACAATCTAAAGAATTGTTACTACCACATCCCGTATATGCGTTTTCTTTAAATACGGTTGTTCCTAGTGTATAAATTTGATCTTTCACATAAGTCCAACCTTTTGTAGCGGTTTCTAAAGTAGATAATGCTGTTGTTGGTCCATTTTTATTATTATTTTTATTTACGTTATTATCTCCATAAGCCCATGCGGCTTTTTCTTTGGTATTCTCTCTTTGTTGCATGGTAAGTGTTCTTCCATTATCAAACATGACATGAAAATATTTTACTTCCGTGTTACTTACTCTATACTTTATAATGGTTCCTGCTTCTACTGATTGTGGCAAACTCGTTAATTTGACGCAAGTTGTTTCTTCTCCAGTTTGGCAAGTTTCTAAATTATAGGTATATGCTTCTAAGATATTTTTATTGTTTGACACCGTTGTTTTTCCCCATCTTGCTTTTAACGTGACTGTTTCAACCTTTTCAAATGTTTTACCATCTTCTATTTTTTCTTCTCCTAAGTACCATCCTAGGAAATTATATCCTTCTTTGGTTGGTTCATTTGGTAACGTGATTTCCGTTCCTTCTTCTAAGACGATCGATGGGATACTGTTTCCTCCATTACTATCAAAATGTATCATGATGGCAATATTTTCTTTTACCCAGTTTGCTTTTAACGTGATATCTTTATCTATTTCGTAATCAGTTGGTATTTCTTTTTCTTCTAATAACCATCCACTAAATATATATCCTTCTTTTGTTGGTTCTTCTTTTGGAAAATCGATTTCTTCTCCTTCTTTTACTTTGATGCTTGCAATACTACTTCCTCCATCTGTATCGAAGGTTACTGTATATAGTGTCGTTTCGTCTTTATTATTCCCTTCCCCTTTTTTGAAAAGCATCATCATCGAAATCGTTAGAATGCCTAAAATTAGTACAACTAGTCCTACTATGATCCATATTTTTTTCTTTTTTTGTTTCTTATCATCTATTATCTTATTTTCTTCCATATTTTTACCTCTTTTTATTTATCGATGACAACCACGGCACGAGCTCCTGCTATTACATTTCCTAAACATATTGGTTGTGGTGTCGTAATACTTATTGCAATGTTCCCAATTTTTCCTATCGCATATCCGCCTCCAGAACGGGATAGTGGTGCAGACATGGTCCAATACAATGTGCTTCTTTGTGGGTCATTTGAATCGTTATTCAAATATTGATGCATCCAAGTAGGGCATGAGTTTTCTACACTACTACAACCTAAAGCAATTGCTTCTTGAACGGTAATCATTCGGGCTTTTCCTGTTCGCTCAGGCATCGTATATCTGTTTTCTGTACAGGATATTTTTTGAGTATTTGTATCATATGCACATCCAGTATAAGCATTTTCTTTGAAGACAGTTGATCCAAGTGTATATGTTTGCGTTTTTACATTGGTCCATCCTGCTGTTGCATTTTCCAGAGTAGATAATACAGCAAGTGGTCCTTTATCGTTATCACCAAGATAAGAACCTGCTAAAAACATGGCACTAAGTGGCACTACTTTTGGATCGTTTTTTGATTTTCTATCATTTGCCGTTTGAGACGCATTTTCTTTGTCTTGATCGTACCAAGCGATTGGCGCAACAATCGTGTTTTCTCTTTGTTGTAATGTTAATGTCTCTCCATTATCAAATAATACATAGAAATACTTTGCTTCATATTGGTTAATTCTATAATTGATGATCATACCTGTTTCATAAGTGGTAGGACGTTCTGGTAGAGGTTGGCATGTTGCTTCTTCTCCTGTTTGACAATTTCCATCGTATTTATAGATTGCTAAAATATTTGAATTTTCCTTTTTAGATGGTTCGATCACAACAGGTGGCTCTTGGTCTTTTACTTCAATTCTTAGTTTTCCTTTAAATGTTAGATTTTTTGCTTCACTATTTGTCCATAATCTCAAGTCGTAAGTAATCGTTTTTCCTCCTGCAAGTACTCCTCTATCTAAAACCCTGTTTGATGGATCTCCTAATGCTATTAAAAAGTCTGTTTTCTTTTCTCCTTCTTTTGTTAAACTATACTTTACGAGGTCATCACCAATCTTTGTTTCATTTTTATCTAAAGCAATATCATTTAAATAGATAACGTATTCTGTTTCTTTCTCACTTTCGTTTTTTATTGTAAAGTGATAGGAATCTAATTTTTCTCCCTCTTCATCTGTCACTTGTTTTTTATTTATTTGAATGATGTTTTCATGATTTAGAGTTAAGGATACATTTCCTTCTTGTATTTCTGTTACTTTTTCTTTTGTCTTTTCTTCTTCTTTCTCCTTGGTTATCCATACATAGATTCCTCCTATGATTAAGAGAAATGCTACTATTACTCCTACTATTATCCAGATTTTCTTTTTGTTATTTTTTTTCCTCTCTTCCATTTCTTTACCTCTTTCTTTTTTTATTACACGAAAAATACAGGGTGCTATTCACCCTGTATCATTCCATGCAAAAGAGTTTGTAGAGATTGTCTGTCTACTAAAGTCCCCCCCCCCGCATGCAAATTCGTAGATTTCGTTTCATCTTTACACCCTCTTTCTATATTATCACTTTATCATAAATATTGACAAAATTCAACAAAAGTTTTCTCTTTGTTTTCCAAAAAAAGAGGACTCATAAACACTATGTGGTCCTCTTTGTCGATGAATACTTTTTGTTTTCATTGACAATACATTCTATTCTTTTTTTTGATTATTATTCCACTGTCAATTCGATTCGCGATCTATTATTTAGCGATAATCTTAAGGTGTACGTTAACCCGTTGATGGTATGTTTGGTTTCTAATGATGAAATCATGATGTTTTTTAGTTCCCCAAAGTCTTCTATTTCCTCTACTTTGGTTTTGACAAAGATAGCATAAGTTCCTTTTTCTTTGATTTTGGTTAAATCTAAAGAAGTATCGTACCATGCTTTGGTTTTATCGAGACCATCTCCTACTCGTAAAATAATATCGTAATCACCATTTGTAATGGCTCCTACTTTGTCGTAAGTAATTCTCTCAAACGTTTTGGTATTTTCTAAAATGATGCTTCGTTCTACTTCTTTGTTTTTTCCATAATCTACTTTAAAGCTATGACTTAATCCTCTAATGTGAAGACTGGTATCTTTTAATTCTAATACTTCGTACGAATTGAACATGGCTTCGGTTGTTGGGGTATTCTTTTTGGCGATAAGTCCATTATCACGAATAAATAGTTCTAATGGCATTTCTCTTTTGTAGTAGTTCATTGAAGCTTCGTACGATCTACCTGTTTTCATGGTTTCGGTTTTAAAGATCGGTTTAGAGAAGATGTTATTATAAAGTGTCCTTGCTTTATAGAAACCATTGGTAACTTCGACATAGATGGTATAATCTCCTTGTTTTACTTTGGATAGATCGATGGTATCTTTAAACCAACCACCATTATAGTTATATGGTCTATCGTCGTTGATGCTATCCATTTCAAAGGGATAATTATTTTTCCACTGTGCTAGTGGAAAACGATATTCTTCTCCGTTTGTTCCTACTAGAATGAGGGTATGTTTTATGGTATCCTGTTTCGTATTGTCCATTCCTTCAATTCCTAAGAATCCTGCTACTTCGAATTTGTTTTCCTCTTTTTTGGTAAAGGATTCGTAGTAGAATAATCCTGTTTTTTCTTGGTAATCACTTACGGTTACTGTAATTTTCTTTTCAGTGGTTTTCGATTCACTATCGGTGACTTGATACACGATATAGTAAGTACCTACTTGCTTTAGATTGACGGTGTTTTCTTTGATGGTGATCTTACTTGTTAAATCGCCATCTTCTTTATCGCTTGCCGTTACGTTTGCCATAGGATCAAATGTTCCGTTTAGCAATACTTTTTTATCGCTTGCTATTATTTCTGGGGCATACGATATGACGCTTGTATATTCCATATGGAAGACATCGTCAACTGCCATCATCCATCCTGTTTGGTTGGTCCATCCAGTGACACTATACGCGACTTTTAACCAGGTTACCCCATTTACTTCTTTTTGATCTAGGATAGGAACATAGGTGTAACCATAGATCGTTCCTACTTGGTTATTTGGATCTTTTACCGTTTGATTGTAGACTTCTTCATACCATTCACGTGGGAGATTGGTCTTTCCCACAGACTTTTCGATAAAACGAAAACCTGCGTTTGCGGGAACCCACTCTTTGGCATTTTTTTGATAGTCGGTACTAACCAAGTAAGCGACCGTCTTTCCAAACCCATCTTTGGCTTCGGCAAAGACCATGATGTATGAATTTTTGGTGATGGTAATGTTCTTTCTACTTGTTAAAGTTGCATCGTAGTAGACAGGAATATCGTTGGTTACAATCCCTACTTTAGGATCTAACTCCCCACTTTTGGTGTAATACTCGTACGTATAATTTTGATCTTGATAAGGATAGGTTGTTTTAGGATCGATAGGGCCATAAACGGATTGGTTGATCTTTTTAAAATATTCGCTCGATACATAGACATAATTGTTGTTCCAATCGTACTTTTGTTTATTTCCACTGTTTTGTGGAACAACATTTTTGTTTTGGTCTAGCGGAACATCACTCATGATTTTATACCACTTGGTATTTCCGTTAATACTTTGTCCTTCTACTTCTTCGACGATGATGACTGGTATTCCCTCTTCTTCTATTTTATAGGGAACTTTCGCGTTTGTATTGGGTTCGGTTCTAACATTGATGCCATAGTAATCCGATACTGCTAGTTGGTAATAATTATAGTCATTTCCACCATTTGCTAAATCGAAAAGATAGTAAAGACCTGCTGCTTTTTCTCCCCAATAAGGGTCTGATGCATATTGAACGTTTGCCCCAATTCCTTTGTTACCAAAGATTCCTCCGTGGTACCTCCAATCGGTCGCTTCACTGTAACCATAAGTCATCCAGTCGTAAGCATGAGAATAGATACCATAGGCAAAGGCTAAGTATCCATTTGATGCATAATACGGATCGCTATCGACTGCACCATGGCCAAACCCGTTGTTTTTATCGATCGAAATGCGACTGGTTCCCGTCCCTGATTCATGTCTTGCTAACGCAAAGATCGATAAGGCATTGATTCCATACATTTCTTGAGCATTATAGAAATATGCTCCTTGACCATATAACATCGAATAACCACTATAGGCTTTTCCAGCATAGACGGTTCCTTGTTTTCCTAGGGTGATTCTTATATATTCATCGATATCGATGCTAGAATACGTTGTTTTACTATGTTGAGGTAGATATTGATAGTAGTTATAATAAGGATTTTCTTTATTGACGGCATTTTCTGTTACGTTGTTTTTATAATCAGCTAACATTACTTTCTTGTCTTGGTAAAAATAAATGCCATCGTAACTAAAATAGATTCCTTCGTTTAATTGTTCGGGTTTAAAACTTAGTCTTGTACAAGATGATGTTGCCCCATCTTGCATTAGATCGTAAGTATAACAATGTTTAATTTCTCCTGATGTCACTTCATAATAATTCGGTGTTTTGGTCCATGCTAAGGGAATGACTTTGTAGGTATTTGCTTTGATCCATCCGGTTAAGTTACTTAGTTTGATTTTGGCAACACCATTTTCTAATCGTTCGATTAGTGCTGCATCCATTCCACCGTAGGTGACATTGTTATTGACGTAAGTGATGCTTTCAGATAAATTTTGATCGCGATAGATGGTCGTCGTCACTTCTCCTCTATTCATATCTAAAAAGCCATATTTAGCATCAATTAACGATGTTACACCATATGCTGTTTCTAATAAAACGGCATTGTCATCTTGATGATTGTTCATGACCCCTTTCGCTTCTTGATACGTTGCATGACACGTCGATGTTGTAAGAGATCCATCCGAATTAGCAATAGCTACTTCGTAAGATAGACCATTACAAACGTTTCTTGTGGCAATATCATTTTGAGAAAGGGCAAATACATCTTTATATGGCATGAACAATTCCAATAAAATCGTTACAATTAACAGTTTTGTTACGTGTTTCATACATTCCCTCCTCATTTAGTTTCTACTATTATTATATCAAACTTTTTAAGTGATGTACATATTGGGACAGGTCTCTTTCCTATTTTGACGTCAATTGTCATATTTACCCGTCTTTCGAATTGAAAAAAAGCGAGAATTTATAGTATAATAATAAATACTAATGGAGGCGTTTTATGAAACAAGAAAAACAACAGAATAGAAAGCAAAAGCAACTCATGATAAGCATTATTTTATTCATTACCCTATTATCTAGTGGTTACTTTATCTATCATATTCTTTTGCTCGGTCCTATCGAACCCGTCATTCGTTATATTGTGATTACTCTTTTGGTGTTCTTTGATTTATTTCTTGTGTTCCGTTACACTAAAGTGATGAAAAAGCGAAAGAGTAAATCTTATAGGAAGTTTTTTCTTTTATGCATTATCTATTTTTTGATTAATCTTACGTTAGGGCTATCGATTCGTTATTTCTATTCGTTTCTTTCTTCTTTTCATAAAAACGAAGTAACTTATTCTACTAGCCTTCTTACCATGGCAGATTCTTCTATTTCATCGGTTCAAGATTTAAAGGAGAAAACGATTGGTATTATTAGCGATAAGGAATCGATCGATGGTTATGTGATTAGTCAAGAAATCATAAAAGAATACGATCTTTCTAGTCAAAACGATTTAGAAACGTACGATGATTATTCTGCTATGCTTCAAGATCTATATCGTGGTGAAATCGATGCAATGTTTATTTCTAGTAACTACGAAGTGATGTTTCACAATATTGAGGGGTACGAGGAAATTCAAAATGATACGAAGGTTCTTGTTTCAAAAGATAAGAAAATGAAAAAGAATGATTTATCTTCTACTCAATTAACTCTTTCTTCGTCCTCTAAAAGTGTGATGGAACCATTTACGGTTCTTTTGATGGGTGTCGATAGTGAAATCGATGGTCTCGATAAAAATGGAACGGTTAATGGTGATGCACTCATTCTAATTACGTTTAATCCTAAAACGCTCAATGCGACAATGCTTAGTATTCCAAGAGATTCTTATGTTCCTATCGCTTGTTTTAAAGATAATATTGAGAACAAACTTACTCATGCCGCTTGGTATGGAGAAAACTGTATGATCAAGACTATTCAAAACTTTACCGGTATCACGATCGATTACTACGCTAAGATTAATTTTAAGGGTGTCGTTTCTCTTGTCGATTCCTTAGGGGGAATCGATGTCGAGGTACCTAAAAGACTTTGTACTGACGATAGTAATCGGGCAGGAGAAATTTGTATCGACGAAGGATTTCAGCATTTGAACGGGGAACAAGCATTGGTATTATCGCGCAACCGTCACGATCTTATTAGTGGTGATTTAGGACGTGGGTTAAATCAACAAGTTGTGTTGCAAGGAATGATGAATAGTGCTAAAAACATTAAGAGTATCAATCAAGTTTTAGATATTTTAAATACGGTTTCGAAAAACATGGATACGAATTTTACTACCGAGCAAATTCTATCTTTCTATAATATTTTTAAAGATATTTTAAAGAAGAGTCTTGGAAAACACGATGGTGATATTGTCAATATTCAACAACTCTATTTAGATGGTCTTGGCCAAACGATCTACGATGAAGGAATGAAGATGTCTCTATGGAATTATATTCTCAATGAACAAAGTCTTTCGGATGTGATTCAAGAGATGAAATTAAACTTAGAACTAGAAGACCACGAACTGATTAAGAAATTTGATTTTTCCATCAACGATCCCTATGAAAAAACAATTGTCGGTAAGAATCCAACACAAGATACGAAACTCTATTCTCTACTCCCCGATTTTACAGGGAACACACAAGATGATGTAACCCGTTGGGCCAAAAAAAATGGCGTTGCTGTTACTTTCAAAACGCAAAGTTCTAACAAGGCAACTGGTACTGTTTTGGATCAATCTCTACCTGCTAAAAAACGTGTCGATAAGATTCATACGACTCTCGTTATTACGGTTTCAGAACGAAAAGTTAGCAATAAAAAGGAAGAAGATGAGAATACCATTTTAGATTGTAGTAGTAACAAATATTTAAAAGATGATCTTTGTCTCGTTCCTAATTTTACGAAGATGACAAAAAGCGAAGCACTAAGTTGGGCAAAGAAGTTTAAGAATGTTTCTATTTTCTTTGAAGAAGCTTCACAGGATGCCTATCCCGATTCTAGTCCAGATCAAATTGTTGCACAAGATATTCGTTATGGATCTTATTTAAAAGATACTACCAAGATTACCTTGACAATCGTAAAGGAAGATTCCTAGATCAAAAAAGTATGCAAGAAATCAAACTTGCATACTTTTTTATTCTTTTTCTATATCAATAGTTTTGCCGTATTCTACTTCGCTTGCAATACTTTTGTATTTTGTTCCTATCTTTTCTGTATTTCAAAAAAAATCTAGAAAGAATCCTTTCTAGAAATTTATTTTAATTCTACTAACGATAATTTGTTTTCTTCATGGACAAATGTCAGAATGGCTTCTTTGGCGTATCCTAATTCTTCTTTGTATGTCCAAGTTAATGCTACTTCATATGCTTTTTCATCTTTTCCATCTAAATACTCGAAGAATACTTGATTTACTTCTTTTACTTCTACTTGATCGACTTCTGGTAGTTTTTGATTTCTATCGCCATATAAATTACTTTCTACATATTTATAAATCGTATCCATTGCTTTTTCTAAGAAGTCTTCTTTGGCCTTTTGATGGACGAAATCGACGCCTCCTACATCCGTTTTGGCTTCTTTATCCTTTAGCGTATAGAAATCGATAACAAACATTTTAGCAATGGTTTTTACATATGCTTCTTCGTCTTTTTCCTCTTGCTTTAAAATATCCTTTAATTCTTTAAATAATTGTTTGTATTCTTTGGTTTCATTTTCTTTTAGAATATAACCATATTCTTTGATTTCATTTACTATTTTCACTTCTTTAATTTCTTTTCCTTTTGGTAATTTTATTAGAACAACAACTATAATCAGAACAATAAGGATGATTCCAATTACGAATAACCCCTTTTTGGCATTCTTTTTTAATTTCATGTTATTCTCCTTCTATTTCTTTGATCATATTTTGGTTTTCACGTTCTTTTTTGATGAGATCGAAGACAATCATGTCGTTAGATACTTCTAATAATTTATCGGCATATTCGTTGCATTCTCTTATGTATTCTTCGCTTATTACTGCATCTTTTAACGGAAGGTACGCTTCTTTTTGACTATTGTAATATACTTTATCGGTCATCCAATTTCCATTTGGAAAGACGATAATATTATTTTCTTTTATATTAAAAATATCGTGACCCAACTGATATTTGTTGTAAAATCCCATCAAATTTCCTAAGGTTGGCATGATATCGATCATCCCCATGACATGTTCATTTACCCCTTGTAATGTTTTGTTTTTATCCCAAAAGATGAGTGGTACTTTACGATTTAATTCATATTGATAACTATCCATTCCTTTATAGTTTTCATCATTTTTATCTAAAACTTCATCTGTTTCAATATTGTAATTATAAAGTCGATTGTAATCTGTTTTGGGAAGTCTTGCATCGTGATCCCCATAGAGCATGATAACGGTATTTTCTAACAATCCTTTTTCATCTAAGGCTTGGATGAATTCCCCTAAAGCTTGATCAGCATAGTGCATCGATTTTAAATAGTTACCTAGTTTGGTTCCTTCCATGTAGGGATGGGAAATTATTTGGGTTTCGCCGTTTTCATTGACGATTTCTTCTTTGATGTCAACAGGAAACTCTCCATATTTATCTACTTCAGAGAATGGTGTATGATTGGTCAACATGATGTATGTTCCGTAGAATGGTTTTCCCTTTTCTTTGATTTCTTCTAGTTTTTCAATCGATTGTGCGAAGAATTCTTTGTCTGATAAACCTAGACCTATACTATTTTCTTTCGTTACAACAAAATCTTTTTTACTATAGAAACGATCGTATCCTAAATTCTGATGCATGATACGGCGATTCCAGAAATCACCCGTATTCGCATGCATACTAAAGACATAGTATCCTTGTTCTTTCAATAATTTTTGAATACTTGTGTAATCTCTATCGAAATAAGAAACAAATGCCGTTCCACTCAAAGTTGGCATTAAAGAAGTACTTAAAGTAAGTTCTGTGTCACTACTGGTTCCGACGCTAACTTGGGAATAGAAATTTGAAAAAAACATTCCCTCACTAGCTAAGCGATTTAGGGTTGGCGTTACTTCTTGTCCATTGAATTTTAATCCCATGGCAAAGGTTTGCATACTCTCGGCATGAATCGCAATGATATTCTTTCCTTTGAAAAGGTTTGTATACTGATTCGTCACTGGCGTATCTTTGGCATCTTGAAAATACTCATGAAATTTCTTCATGGCATTATCGTAACCAAACATCGAACTGATTTTCGGTTCTACACTTTTAATACAATCGTTTACTTGATACGTATAAATACCAAACTTCATGACGATGTATTCACGATTCCACTGTTTCATAAACCGTCCGATATCAAGGGCAGAAAGGCTCATACAGAAAAGACAGAACGTTATGGCTGCAAAGACTAACGTCTTAAAAGCTTTTCTTTTTCTCTTTTCTTTTCCTTCGTCCTTTAAGTAATAGCCACTTTTCTTTAACCGAAAATTGACAATACCTAGAACAACTGGAGCCCATAAATAGGTTAAATCTTTTATTTGTATTACGTTTTCCACGACGGCATCGCCGACTGGCGCAATAAATTGTGTAAGCGATAACATCGAAATCGATGCAAAAGAAGTATAAAACGTATAATAGATCGAATTAATTAAACAGATCGCTGTAAAGATAATCGTCGCTGGCATATAGTAATAGATTCTTTTTTTCGGTTTAACTAAATAGCCAAATGCTCCTACTAACAAGACGATAGAAAGATCGGCAATGATCGGTTTAATCGATAGATAGTTTTCTACCGTGTGCATAGTTAGAAATCGTAGTAAAGTCGAATTTACTACACAGACAAAAACATACGTTAAAAATAAGACATTGTTCTTTCGATAGTTGTTTAAACCCGTTCCCATTTTGCGCATAACCATTTTAGGGTCTTTTTTTACTTCTTTCCCAAACGTCACTATTTTTTTTCTTATTTGTTCTATTTTTGCTTTTACCTTTTTCATACATTCACAACCTCGCTTATTTTATTATATCACTAGCTTATTTGTTTTACAAATGTTAAT